>CAXTWP010000020.1:1017-14944 GCA_964247945.1 uncultured Acidobacteriaceae bacterium
GGCCGGGAGTGACCAGCCCCAAGCTCAATCTCACCTTTGGCCGAGCCGACAGCGCTCTTTTGCCGCAGGTCTCCTTCAGCTTCGGTAAGGCCTTTCATGCCAACGACCCGCGCATCGGCACTGGCAGCGGACACGGCGACCTCATCATCCAGGCGCGCGAGTTCCAGATGTTTGTGACCACGCAGGTCGCGGGCATGGAGCTGCGGCTTACGCTCGCCCACATCACCAACTCCGCCGAACTCGCCAAGATCGATCCTGATGCCGGGCTGCAGCAGGATGTTGGGCCCTCGCTCAACCGCTTTCTATCCTGGCCGCGCGCCGCCGCTTCGCTCGCGGCTTCGTCCAGGCGGCCTGGTCCGCGGCAGATGCGCGTGACCGCCAACTCGGCCGTCCGGTGCCGGAGGCTCCACGCACCATCATTGACGGAGTTGCGGGCTTCAACCGGCTGCCCTTTGGCCTGGCAGGAAACGTGGAGTACGAGTACGTCAAGGCGAAGCCGCTCGGAGATGGCTTCATCAGCGTACCGCTACAGGAGATCCGTTTTGCTCTCAACAAAAGCTTTGCCGACGGGCGCTGGTCGATTGCGGCCACAGGCCTGCTCGCCGGCGGCTACAGCGGCCAAACCTTGGAGACGCTGGCCGTCGGCGAGGAACCGGCTCCCTTTGAGCGGCCTATGGGGGTCCCGGTACGCTCGTACGGGTCTCTTTCGCTCAACTACTTCTTCCGAAGAAGTAGGAGGACCAAAGGCCCCTCTACTTAATTGTTGCTGCTTCTACAATCCAGCCTCTTCCATTCCACGTATCCCCTGCAAACGAACAGTGTGGATCTGCTCCGCGTCTGGGTCCTTCTCCCTCTCAGGTCAGGCCGTGCCGTTCCCAACAGCGTCATAAGTTTGCATGGGAGAGCCGCATGATTACATCGAAGCAGGTCATCGGGTTGGGTTTGGGCCTGATGTTAGCCGTTCCGCCGGGTGCGTTCGCGTCGAGTCATCGCGAAGCACCCATCACCGCCCTGGATCACACGGCGGACATCACCGACTTCTACGCCTTTGTCAGCTACGACCACCCGGACCGCGTCACCTTCATCCTGAACGTCGATCCATTCCTGCAGCCGAGTAACGGCCCCAACTACTTACCTTTCGATACGGCCGTACTGTATGAGATCAAGATCGACAACAATCAGACGGCCTCCGCCGCGGTCACCTTTCAATTCCGCTTCAATACGCAGATCCGCGCACCGCAGGTCTTCACCGGCTTCGTCGGCGCGGGTACGGGCATCAATGCACCGGCCAACTCCCCCGCCCCGATCGCTCCCGGAACGCCGATCGTCCCACCTGCCATCACCGCGCTTGACGGTCCTGGCTCCGCGGGCCTTAGCCTTCGCCAGACCTATACCGTTTCGATGGTGAAGAACGGCGTGACGACCAGCATCGGCAACTCGGACGGCTCGGACCTGATCGCCGTTCCCAGCAACGTCGGTTCGCGCACCATGCCGAACTACACCGCACTGGCGCAGCAGGGCATCTACCATGGCCTCACCGGACGCGGCGGCGCAAGCGATATCAGCGTCTTCGCGGGCACGGTTGCGGATCCGTTCTTCATCGATCTGGGCGCGACCTTCGACAGCTTCAACTTCCGCGTCAGCGGCGGCGCGGGCGGCGGCGTCATGACCGCGGCTCAGGATAAGGATGACCACCTCAACGTCGCCCCTAACGCCGTTTCGGGCTTCAACGTCAACACCATCGTCCTTGAAGTACCTATCAGCCTGCTGACCAGCGACGGCCAGCAGCATCCCGCAAACGACAAGCGCGCGACCATCGGCTCCTGGGCGACCACCTCCCGAACCGAGTTCACCATCCGGCGCTCGCCGTATCCGGCTTTTCAACTTGGCAGCTTCTATCAAGTCCAGCGCTTTGGCAATCCGCTGGTCAATGAGTTGCTGATCGGCACAGGCTCCAAGGACACCTGGAGCATGAGCGAGCCGAAAAACGATGCTCAGTTCGCCAGCTACGATCTCGATCCGCTGCTGGCACGGGTCTTCAACGCGGTCTACGGGATCAACATTCCCGCGCCGCCGCGTTACGACCTGCTGCCGCTCGTCACCTATGCCGCGCCCATTGCGGCACCAGGAACGCCCGCCGGTCCGATCGCCGATCTGCTTCGCCTCAACACCGGCGTTGCGCCGACTCCCTACGCCAGCCGCAGCCGCCTCGGCCTGATCGCCGGTGACGGCGCGGGCTTTCCCAACGGCCGCCGCCTGACCGACGATGTCGTCGACATCGCGGCTCGTGTGGTCGGTGGAGGCGTGCTGGCCCCCGGCTTCAACGTCTACCCGAACAATGCCATCGGCGATGGCGTCAATGCCACCGACGTTCCCACCCAGGAGACGTTCCCCTACGTGCACTTTGCGTATAGCGGGCGCGACAGCCGCCACATCGACCCAGGCGAGAACGGCTGCGGCGACCAGCCGACGCTCTCGACCAGCGTCGGCGCGGCGCCTGCCAACCAGGGCGGCAGCGCGCCTTGCCCCGTCCAGTAATTACACTCCAACCGGCCCGCCATCCCATTCTTTGCTTTCCTTGCAAAGGATGGGGTAGCGGACGCATAAGAATCCTGGGTGCTCTCATGAACTGCGCCACTGTCCGGTTTGCCGTACTGCTCGCCTTCGGAACACTTCCTTCCTGCTGCATGAAGTCGCAAACCAGCGCTACCCCGGCCGAGATCCGTATCGACGGAGCGAAGCGCCAGATTCAAGCCAACTCGAAGAAGATACAGGCCTATAACGATCTTGCAACAGGCTACCTTCGGCGCGCCCGCGAGACCGCAGGCAAAAACTATCTCGATGAGGCACAAACCGCTTTGGCTCAGGGCCTTGCTCTAGACAACAACGACTTTTCTCTGCAAAGGACAAAGATCGCCCTGTTGCTCGCCCGGCATCAGTACGCCGCGGCGCGTGAGCAGGCCGAAGCCCTGCATCACCGCACCCCCGACGACGTGATGACCTACGGTCTCCTCGCCGAGGCAGACATAGCGCTCGGCGACTACCCCGAGGCCGCGAAGTCCACGCAGTGGATGCTCAACCTGCTGCCGAACAATGTGCCCGGTCTGCTGCTGGGTGCCCGGCTGCGCGTCCTCTACGGCGACGGTGAAGGCGCGCTCGAGATGCTCAACCTGGCCTCGACGGAGACCTCGCCCACGGAGCCCGAGGAGCTTGCCTGGATCGCCAACCTGATGGCCGCGATCCAGATCGACGGCGGCAAAAGCGCCGCGGCCGAGGGTCTGCTGGGGCGCGCCGAGCAGCTCTTTCCCGGCTATCCGTATACGCTCATCAATCTCTCCCGTGCGCGTCTGGCTGCACGCCGCCCGAACGATGCCGTCAAGCTGCTTCAGCAGGTGATCGCTGTCGATCCCGATCCAGACCTGCTCTATCGGCTCGCGTTGGCGCAGGACGCGGCGGGCAAGATGAAGGAAGCCGCCGCCACCAGGCAGCGGTTCGCGGAACTGGCCGCCAAGCAGGCGGACCAGCTGACCGACGCCAGCCGCGACCTCATACTGCTCTACAGCGACAGCCCCGCCACGGCACCGAAGGCTCTGGCTCTTGCGCAAGGGCAGATCGCCGCGCGTCATGATGTCGAGACGCTCGACGGCTATGCCTGGGCACTCCAGGCGAACGGCCGGGCCGCCGACGCGGACGCCGCCATCCAGAAGGCCATGGCCGTCGGGGTGCGGAGCGCCCGGATCTTCAACCACGCGGCTCACATCGCCCGGGCCCTGAAGCACGACGCCGACGCGCAGAAGCTGTTTGAACTCTCCCTGAGTACCGACCCGTCATCCGACTGCGCGGCGGACTCCCGCCGTGCCCTTGGGCTTCCCGCCGATGCGGTGGTCCAACCGGTGCAGGCAGCGGCCCGAGCAACTCCGGCGCAGACAGCGACGACGGCTCCCGCATCGCTCTCCGTGCCGGCACAGCAGACGCCGTCGATACCTCACCAGGTACACGTCTTTGTCCCCGTTCCCCCTGCTCTGCTGATACCGCGCCTGACCGATACAGACCGCCTCATCCGCGCCGCCCAGGCAAAAACGGCGCGGGAGCCAACTAACCCCGCCAACTACACCGCTCTCGGTGCCCAGTTCTTCCAGCGCGCCCGCGAGACCGGCGATGTGGGCGACTACGACCAGGCCGAGCAGGCCCTCAACAAGTCGCTCGACTTGGAGGCCGGCGACTTCTCCGCGGGCGCGGCTCTTCAGATCATGGCCGAGGTCTGCATGGGCGAGCACCGCTTCGCCGACGCGCTCAACTACGCGCAGCGCGCTCTTTCGCTCGGCTCGGGCGACGTCTCTCCCTTTGCCATCGTGGGCGATGCTTATGCCGACATGGGCGAGTATGAGAAGGCCGCCGCCGCCTACGCCCGCCTTACCCCGCCCAACATGACGCTCTTTCCGCGCGCCGCGTACGCCCGCGACAGCCGCCTCTCGTTCCTACGCTTTGTCGCGGGCGATACACAAAGCGCCATCCGCCTGATGCAGGCGTCGGTCTCCGAAGGGATCGAGGCTCAGCTTCCCGCCGAAAACCTCGCCTGGCTCTACTACGAACTGGGCGAGTATGAGACCCAGGCGGGAGACATTGCCGCGGCAGACGCGGCCTATCTCGCTGCGCTGACCACCCATCCCGGCGACTACCGCGCCCTCGCCGCGCTCGGCAAGCTGCGCGGCAACCAGGGCCGCTACGCCGAGGCGCGCGTCCTCTACGAGCACGCCATCGCGGTGGTGCCCATGCCGCTCTTCGTCGCGGAACTGGGCGACCTCGAGCGTCAAGCCGGCGACCTGGCCGACGCCCAGAAGCAATACCAGCTTGTCGAGTACATCGGGCTCCTCGGCCACATCAACCAGGTCTTGCATAACCGCGATCTGGCCCTCTTCTACGCCGATCACGATCGGAAGCTGCCCGAAGCGCTTGCGCTCGCGCACAAGGAGTTCGAGGTCCGCCACGATGTCTACACCTGGGACGCGCTCGCCTGGGCACTCTACAAAAACGGCCAGTATACCGAAGCGGCGAACGCCAGCGCGAAGGCGCTACAACCCGGCACCCGCGACCCCCTCCTGCTCTTCCGCGCCGGTATGATCGCCGAGAAACTCAACCACCGCGACCAGGCCCGCGCCGAGCTGCGCGAAGCGCTCGCCATCAATCCCCACTTCCATGCTCTCTACAGCGGCGAAGCCACGCGTCATCTGGCGTCGCTCGACACGCAAGCCGCATCCAACGCAGGCAAGGAACCCGATGCCCGCTAGACGCTACCGCCATGCGCTTGCACTGCTGTTCACCCTGATGTGCGCGCCGCTTGCGCTTGCCCATCCGATGGGCAACTTCAGCGTCAACCATTACTCGAAGATCACCCTGGAGCACGACGGCCTCCGTGTGCTCTACCTCATTGATCTCGCCGAAATCCCCACCTACCAGGAGCTGCAACAGGATAACCTTCACGCGGCGGCGGACGATCCAGCCACCCTCCGCTATGTAACAGAACGTGGCGCGGAGTTCGCGCGAGGCCTCTCCCTCAGCCTCGATGGCAAAACGCTGCCGCTTCAGCTCAAGAGCAGCAGCGTCATCTTTCCTCCCGGTGCGGGCGGCCTCCCAACGATGAAGATGGGCTTCGTCTACCAGGCCGCCTACCCTATCGATCGCGCAATGTCAGCAAGCTTCCGCTATACCGACAGCAACTATCCCGGCCACAATGGCTGGAAGGAGATCGTTGCGACGGGAGCGGCGGGATCGATCCTGAAGACTTCAGTCCCTGCAACCGACCGCAGCATGGAGCTGAGCAACTATCCCACCGATCTGCTGAGCAGCCCTCCCCAGGATTTGAACGCGACGTTAGAAGTGGCACTGCCGGTGCCTCCACTCAAACCCGCTCCGGTCATCGCGCGCCAGCAGCCGTCACCGGCAACGGCGCTGGTTGCGCACCCGCAACGCACCCCAGCGGCTACCGGGGTCGGTCCCCTGGCACCGCAAGCGACGCGCCCAGCCATGTCCATTTCCGCATCCGCTTACCCACTCCGGGCCAATCGCCAGAAAACCCCTGGAAACCGCTTCACGGAGTTGATTGTCGCGCAGCGGCTCAGCGCTTGGTTCCTCTTCACCGCCGCGCTGATCGCCATGGGTCTCGGCGGCCTCCACGCTCTGGAGCCCGGCCACGGCAAGACGATCGTTGCCGCTTACCTGGTGGGTTCGCGCGGCACTGCCCGCCACGCCGCGATGCTAGGCCTGATCGTCACCGCATCGCATACTGTCGGCGTCTTCGCGCTGGGCGCGATCACCCTCTACGCCTCGCGCTACATCGTGCCGGAGCAGCTTTATCCCTGGCTCGGTGTACTCTCCGGCATCATCATCGCCGCGCTCGGCGGCTACATGCTGCTCCGGCGCCTTACCGGCACCGCCACCGATCACGACCACGCCAATGGCGGTCACTGGCCCTTCTCGCAGCCACAAGCAACCCAGACGCCGCTTAGGCACGTCAGCCTCAGCCAACTGCTGACCCTTGGCATCACCGGTGGCATTATCCCGTGCCCCGCCGCGTTGATCGTCCTGCTAAGCGCGTTTGCCTTGCACCGCATCGCGCTCGGCTTCTTTCTTATCGTCGCGTTCAGCCTGGGTCTCGCGGCCGTCCTGATCAGCTTCGGCATGATGATGGTCTACACTCGCCGCTTTGCCACGCACCTCAAGGTCGATGGGCCATTGACCAGACGCTGGCTTCCCGTCGCCTCAGCCACCTTCATCATGCTGCTCGGCACGGCCGTGGCGTACCAGGGGTTCGCCGCCACCACGCTGCATCTCTCTCTGCCAAACATCACGAGAGAACAGCTCGGGCCGCTGCTCTTCGTGATCGGCCTTGGCCTGGTTTTAGGGATGCGCCACTCGACTGACGCTGATCACGTGGTCGCCATCTCGACGATCGTCGGCCGGCAGCGGAGCATCCGCGGCGCAGCCTTCATTGGCTCTGTCTGGGGCATCGGACACACGATCACGATCTTTATCGTCGGTTCGCTCATCATCCTCTTCGGCGTCGAGATACCGCCACGGCTCGGCCTATCGATGGAGTTCTGCGTCGCTGTCATGCTGGTGCTGCTCGGCATCCTGAACCTGACCGGTATCACGCAGAAGATCACGGCTCGCTACACCATGGGTCAGGAGCTTGCGCCCGCTCTCGTCGAGACCTCGCATCGACGCTTGACCTTCCGCGAGCGCGTCTTACATAAGACGATCGGCCGTTTCGGTGCCTTGCAGTTCTTTCGGCCACTCGTGATCGGGCTGGTCCACGGACTGGCCGGCTCAGCGGCTGTCGCGCTCCTAGTCCTGTCTACGATCCATAGTCCGCTGTGGGCCACCTTCTACCTGTTGGTCTTTGGTGCCGGTACCATGGTCGGGATGATGTGCATGACCGCCGCCATGGCCGTTCCAATCACGTACCTTGGAGGCCGTGTCCACAAAGTTACGAGCTACCTGAACTTCGCCTCGGGGCTGGCCAGTCTCTGCTTTGGATCGTTTCTCGTCTACCAACTAGGTTTCCTCGGAGGCTTGTTCAGCAGCCATCCGCAATGGACGCCCAGGTAAACTCCGATGCCGCTTTCTGAACGAACGAAGGATGTTCCTTTCAAGGTATTCTGCTGATCGTAAACAATCCGCTTGCGAAAGGTGTTCGATGTCGCCGTTTCTATATCGTGGGCTCATCTGTCTCGCTTTAAACTTGGGTCTCTTCGTACAGGCCCAAACCACTCACCGCCCTCCGGCGACCCCGTTGGTGACCCACGACCCGTATTTCAGTATCTGGTCGACGACGGACAAACTGACCGGCGGCCCGACCCGTCATTGGACAGGCGTAGCGGAACCGCTAACAAGTTTGGCGCGTGTTGATGGAAAGACATATCGCGTGATGGGCGGCGACGCCGAAACGCTTCCGGCGATGCAACAGTCAAGCATGGAGTTGACCCCGACCCACACGCGCTACACCTTTCACGATCCTTCTTCCAAGGTCATCATTGAACTTACCTTTTTTACGCCCGCCTTTCTGGACGATCTAGAGATCCTGTCGCGGCCCGTCACTTACCTGACCTGGACGGCGAAAGCAATGGATGGCGGGCAGCATTCCATGAGCGTCTTCCTCACAGCGGGATCGCAGATGGCCAGCAGCTACGACGGGCAACCTGTCGTTTTCTCGCGGCAGAAGACGGGGCGTACCGAAATCCTTTCCGTTGGAACGAGAGACCAGGCGGTCTTGAACCGCGCCGGCGACAACCTGCGGATTGATTGGGGTTACTTCCACCTTGCGATGCCCAAAGGTGAGCAGGCTGAAAGCGCCATCAGCATCGCGCCGGAGCACGGCTTCGCGCTCGATGGTTCGCTGCCAGGCTCCGACACGATGGAAGGTCCCGTAGCGTCCGGTTCGCGCGCGCCCCGGTTGGCGGCGGTGTTCCCCTTGGGAACGGTGGGAGCCGACCCGGTCTCCAGACACCTTCTGCTGAGCTATACGGAGAACTATGCGATTCAGTACCTGCAACGAAATCAGCGGCCCTACTGGCAACGCAACGGCAAACCCGTATCGACGATGCTTGATGAAGCCGAGGAGCAGTACGCGGCGCTGGACGCACGCGGCGTGGCATTCGACCGGGAGCTGATCGCGGACCTGACTCGCAGTGCGGGCGAGCACTATGCGTGGCTCTGTACCCTGGCGTACCGGCAGGCGATCGCCGCGCATAAGCTCACGGCCGATGCGGACGGTACACCCATGCTGTTCAGCAAGGAAAATTTCTCGAACGGCAGCATCGCCACCGTTGATGTACTCTACCCTTCCGCGCCGATCTTCCTGTTCTTCAACCCAAAGCTGCTGCAGGCTGAGCTTTTGCCGGTACTGCAATACGCCTCGCTCACCGATCGTTGGCGCTTCCCATTCGCGCCGCATGACCTCGGCGTCTATCCGCTTGCCAATGGCCAACTGTACGGCGGCGGCGAGGAGAGCGAGGAGGACCAGATGCCCGTCGAGGAGAGCGGCAACATGCTCATCCTCGTGGATGCCCTTGCTCGCACCGAACACAACGCGGAGATGGCGCGTCAGTTCTGGCCTCTGCTCACGCGCTGGGCGGAGTACCTGAAGCTCCACGGCCTTGATCCCGAACGCCAACTTACCACGGATGATTTTGCTGGTCATGTGGCGCATAACGCGAACCTTGCCATCAAAGCAATCGACGCCCTCGAGGCCTACGCCGACCTCGCCGCTCTGCTCCAGCAACAGGACGCCGCAAAGCAGTACCGTGCCCTCGCGAAGGAGATGGCAAGCAAATGGATTGGCTTGGCGCGCGACGGCGACCACTTCAAGCTAGGCTATGACAGTCCCGGCACGTGGAGCCAGAAGTACAATCTCATCTGGGATAAGGTGTTGGATTACAACTTGTTTCCCCAAAGCGTTCGGGAGACGGAGATCGCGTTCTATAAAAAGCAACTGCGGCAGTACGGGATTCCACTTGATAGCCGCGCCACCTACACAAAGCTCGATTGGGAGCTTTGGACGGCAACGCTGGCCGACTCCAGCGCCGATTTTAATCTGCTCATCGACCCTGTGTACCGTTGGACCAGCGAGACAACCAGCCGAGTTCCGATGACGGACTGGTATGACACCATAACTGGAAAGCAGATTGGTTTTCAGGCCCGCAGCGTTGTGGGTGGCGTCTTCATCAAGGCGCTGGACGATAAGGAACTTGCGCGTAAATGGCGGGAACGAGCTACTAAGTAATCCGCCCGTCAGCGGATTTGCCTTAAACGTCGAAATATAGGCCGCTACATTCGGAACAAGCCAACTTCGTCGATGGTACGAGGGACCAGTTCCAGCGTCTTGCGCTTGCCCGAAAGCCCCCGTTGAGCCATTGACCCAACATGACGATTGGAATAGAGCGTTCGCTACAAGCCGGAAACCATCCTGGTGGCGGCAGGCTTGTAGTCGATGCGAACAGTCTGGATCTGGAAGGGAGAAATTGGGACCGTCACTTTATCGCCCCTCACCATAATCGCGGTGCCCTCCGGCTGCTCCATCAGGTTGACCAGGGTGGCTCCCGTTGCGCCCGGTGGGACCGTCAACGTCACCGTGCCTGCATTACCGGCAAACTCGCAAAAGCGCAGTACCAGCCCGTCGCCCGTTTCCGTCTTCTTCATGGCTGTAAGGACCACATTGCTTTCCGCAACCGACACAAAGGAATGCTCCGCCTTTAGTGAGCCGTCGTGCGCCTCGGTTTGCATCGCCTTCAGCCCGTAGTTGAATTCATAGCCATGCCGCACGGTCTGAGCCTGCTTCCAGTCACCGCCGTGTGGGTAGAGCGCATAGCTGAAGTGATGGTGTTCGCGGTCGGCGTCGGGGTCGGGCCAGACAGGTGAACGCAGCAAAGTCAGCCGGAGCAGGTTGCCGACCGCATCGTAGCCGTATTTCGAGTTGTTGAGCAGGCTAAGTCCGTGCTGCCCGTCCCCCTCGTCGCCCCAGCGCATTGCCGGCACCTCAAAACGGGCCTTCTCAAAGCTGTTATTCCGCGTTGTGGGCCGGTCGATGGTGCCGTAAGGGATCTCGAAGGTCGCTTTGTCGCTGGACGCCGCCAACGGGAACGCCGCCTTCAGCAGAACGTGCGTTTCGTGCCAATCAATATTGTTGGTTACCACGGCGGTATCGTCGCCGGTATAGAGTGTGACATCCTGTACGAACTTGGAGCTTTGCCACGTGCGCGAAACTCGGATCGTGGCGCGCAGAGGCCCCTGCTCGACCAATTGCACGGAGTCTACGACATGGAGAAGCGTCGGCGCGGCATCCAAGGTCCCGGGATCGATGTTCCAGGCGTCATACTCCTTGGGCGTGTCTTTGAATGCTTGAAGTTCGTTCCCGCAAGCGCCTCTAGCGATGGTCTCATAGTTCGACTTCTTGTCGAACAAAGACGTGATGCAGCCGGTCTGTGGATCGATGACGACTCGGAGCGCGGCGTTCTCGATGGTTGTACCCGAACTCCTCAACTCGGTCGGGAAATCGCGATAGCCTGCAACGGCGTGTAACACCACATAGCCAACCGAGGGCACCTCCCGCAGCCGGACGAGCACCTGGAAGGTACTTGTCATCGGGTCGGTCGAGAGCACTTGCGAGGGGACGACGCGATTCTTGTCGTCGAGCAGGGTAATAGCATTCGCGCCGCCCGTAGGCAGTTGCAAGGAGACTTCCGCTAGCCCGCCCCGCTGCCAACCAAGCGAGTTGAAGACCACCACGGGAACGCCCTTTTCAGAGCGCGTATCGATCTGCGAGGTCAACACACCAAGCGACTTCGTCGAGACCTCATTCGAAGCCCAGCGGACCTGATCGTAGTCCTTTTGCGCGTCTTTGTAGATAATCCCTACGCCGGAACCCGCAGCCAGATCGTGGAATTGATTGAAGAGGATATGCTTCCACGCACCCGTGATCTCTCCGGCCGGATAGGTCATTCCATCCAGCCACGCCAGCGAAGCGTATTTTTCCGCGTCGAGCACCCACTCCTCGCTGTCGCGCATATTGCGCTTGTGGTCCGCCTGCGTCGTGTAA
Organism: uncultured Acidobacteriaceae bacterium; assembly: GCA_964247945.1. Taxonomy (GTDB): domain Bacteria; phylum Acidobacteriota; class Terriglobia; order Terriglobales; family Acidobacteriaceae; genus Edaphobacter. The sequence goes on from CAXTWP010000020.1 coordinate 12,611, forward strand.
ATCCCGCGGTGGTACTCGAAGTAAAGCTCGTCTTTCCACGTCGGAATCGTAATCTGCCCCGGGGCCGCGGTGGGCAGCGTCTTCTCTCCCGCCGCAAGCGTTGCGTAGTTCCAGGTTGGCGAACTGGGGTTCAACTGGCCCTCTACCTTGGTAAAGAATGGCTGAGCCGTTCCGTACTCTTCGTGCGGAACGACTTTGTTCGGCTCCATCCAGTGCAGCCCCTCGTCCAGCATGGTGCGGGTCGGTCCGCCCCCGTGATCGCCCACGCCGTAGAGGTCCATCATCTCCGTCATCCCCGGTGAGAACTCGCGCGCCGACGCCAGGTCGCGGGAGAGCCGCGTCGGGTCCAGATTGGTATTGGCATAGTCGTGCGGGAAGTAGGCCAGCACCTTACTGCCGTCCGGCGACTGCCACCAGAACAGCTTCAGCGGCAGCTGATTGGTGTCGTTCCAGTGCATCTTCTGGGTGACGAAGTAGTCGACGCCGGAACGCTTGTAGATTTGCGGCAGTTGCCAGTTGTACCCGAACGAGTCCGGGTTCCAGCCGATCCGGGTGGTCTTGCCGTAGAGCGTCTTGAACGTCGATTGTCCGACAAGCAGCTGCCGCACCAGCGATTCGCCGTCCGGCATGTTCAGATCGGGCTCCAGCCACATGCCGCCCACCAGCTCCCACCGGCCCTCGTCGACATGCTGCTTGATCTGCTTATTCAGGTCCGGGTATTTGTCCGCCATCCACTGGCTGTAAGCTGCCGCCGACTGCGTATACGTGTAGGTCGGGTACTCGCTCAGCAGCTGCGTCGCCGTGCTGAACGTTCGTTTTACCGCATCCACGGTCTCCGTCCATGGCCAGAGCCACGCGGCGTCAATATGCGAGTTTCCCGTCAGGTGGAAGGTGGTCGTCTTCAGCAGAGGCTGCAGCGCGGCAAGCGTCGTATGCGCCTGTTGCAGCGATGCGTCAAACTTCGCCTGGTCTGCCCGATCGAGCGCCGCGAGGTCCACTTGGCGCACTGCCGTGGTTAGGATGTTTCGATCAGCGGAGGACCCCGGCGCAAGCGAAGGAACGAGCGCACCTGCGGAGACGAACTCCATTCGCAGATCTTGAGGGTTGGGCCGCGCCGGCGCAAAACTGACCTTCAGTTCTACACCGGCAAAACGCTTCACGTCGACCGTCTGCAGCAGTTTCACCGCGACAAGAACCTTGTCGCCGGGCTTGGCCCCGCTGAAGAGCTGGACCTGCTCGAGATCGTCTCCCATGGCAACACGGCGTCCATTGAAGTACAAGATCTCCGGCATAGGGCCATTAGCGTAAGCCAGAAAGCGAAAGCTGACCTCGGCTCCCGTCAGGTCATAGCCATTCAGGGTTCTAGGGACCTCGATGGTGCGCCGGTACCACACCGCCTCCCTTCCGGCGCTCGACTTCGGCTGCACCATCTGCCAGCTTGAGTCGTCGAGCGACGGAGACTCGCCATGCGCCAAGTCCCCATCATGGAACCGCCACGACCCGCTCGGCAACGACTCCAACGACGCAAGCCGGTCAAGCACCTTTGTCTCCGCCGGGTCAAACTTCACCGAGTTTTGTTCCGCGCGCAGCGAATCGAAGAGCTGACCATGAAGCGATGTGCATGCAGCCTGCGTGAGAACGCAGAACGTACTGACTTGAAGCGCGGCGAGTAATCGCAAAAGAACTCCGTGACACAAAGGAGATGTAAATGGAATCGTTTTAATTTCGAGAAGAATTCTACCCTGAACCAATGTGAGGAACCTCCCGTTTGCGTAAGCCCTTGCTCACCAATGCTGGAAGCGCAGCGCGTGCGCTCTCCATACAAGATGGTGCAATTCTCCCGCCTTGTTTCAGGTAAGATCGTCCGTGGCGAACCCGGGGATTTTACGACCCAGCGCCGACACATCGCGAGCGTCACCAACCAGTCCACGTACGACCACATTCATCTCGCCGCTTGCCTCGATCTCCGGGTCCATCTCCGCGGTCAACTTCCGCAGTTCCTCCGGGTCGGGAACTTCAAGGCCTTCAAGCAACACGGTCGCATAGGCCACCGCGACGCCGTCCAGGTTTAATCCTTCGGGTGTCTTCGCCTTAATGCCGACCTCGCCCGGCTTCACGCCGAGCAGCCGGGCCACGCTTTCGCGCAGTTCCCCCGCGATTGGAACGATCTTCGGTCGCGCGAGCACCAGCACCGTGTCGATATTGACGATCTTGTAGCCGGCCGTGGCGACCTCTTCGAGCGCCGTCTCCAGAAAAACGCTTGAAGCGGCACCCTTCCAGCGCGGATCGGTCGGTGGGAAGAACGTCCCAATGTCGCCGGCCGAGACCGCCCCC
>CAXTWP010000020.1:14954-18286 GCA_964247945.1 uncultured Acidobacteriaceae bacterium
GCGTCCGTAATGGCATGCAGCAGAACGTCGCCATCCGAGTGCCCCGCCAGGCCCTCGGTATGCACGATCGGCAGGCCGCCGATAACCAGCGGCACCCCTGCCTTGAACGAATGCGAGTCGTACCCGTAGCCGATGCGCATGCTCATCGGGCAGCCGCCAGGTAGAATTCCGCAAGTTCCAAATCGCCCGGCTGTGTAATCTTGAAGTTGCTTGCTGATCCTTGCACTACAGCCACCTCAATCCCAGCACGTTCGAGCAGGCTGGCCTCATCGGTCCCGGCAAACTCGTCCGCCTCCGCTTCATCAAATGCCCGCTTTAGAAGATCATATCTTGCCCCTTGAGGCGTCTGCGCATGGACGACCCGCTCCCGTGGAATCGTCGAGGCAATAATGGCGCCATCGGCTGTCCGCTCTACCTGCTTGATGGTATCGACCGCGGGCAATCCCACGATCGCCGCGCCGTGCTTCACGATGGCGTCGATGGTTCGCCTGATCGTCGCGCTATCAATCAGCGGCCGCACCGCGTCATGCACCAGCACCACGTCGTCCGGCTCACAGGGAAGCGCCGCCAGCGCCCGGCTCACTGAATCCTGCCGGTGATCACCGCCTTCAACGACATAAACCCGGTCGCCCAGGCCGAACTCCCGGACCTGTGCCGTAACCCGCTCCACCTCCTGCCGCCGAACCGCCACCCATGCGCCAGCCACAAGCGACACAGATACAAATGCCTGGAGCGACCTGATCAAGATCGGTATGCCGCCTACGGTGAGGAACTGCTTTGAAGCCAAAGGTGCACCGCCGGCGGACGCGAGAGCCGCCGCCATCCGTGTCCCAATTCCCGCAGCAGGAAGAATAACAAAAACACGCATCGAACTCGGAGTATACAAGACGGCTGCCTGGAGGTTCCGCCCTATGGCGCGCTAATCCAGTCGCAACATCATCTCGTTCGTTCCCTGGAAACCGTTGCGTTCATAAAGCGGCTTGCCAAGGTGTGACGCGTGGAGCGTCATCACCCGAACACCCCGCCGCCGAACCTCCTCAACGGTCTTCCTGAGCAGCAGGAACGCTAGACCGCGCCCACGCAACGCCGGTTCAACGTAGAAGTTCAAGAGGTAGGCGCGTATCGGCTGTGCGTCCATCCAATGCGGTGGGAAGTCGATCAGCCACATACCCGCGCCCGCGACGACCCGCTCATCCTCTTCGACGAGCCAGCCCAGGTAAGTGCTGTCTGCCAGCCTTGGCCGCACCCAGACGATGAAGTTCTCGAGCATGGTTTCCATCTCCTCAACGGTCGCCTGATTGGAGTCGGCAAACATTTGGCGGCGCTGCTCGGCGATCAACTCCGCGTCGGCAACCGTGGCCGGTCTCGTTGTGAACATCACCGCAGTATAGCGTTGCTGCCCGATGCGGCTACGATGGACGGCATGGCTTTCCTTTCGTTCAACCGGGCAGGTATTCAGCCGGGCGACCGCCTGTGCGCGGCCGTCTCCGGCGGCGCGGATTCGGTGGCTCTGCTGCTGGCGTTCCATGCGGAACGGGCCTCGCTTGGCGTGGGATTGTCCGCAGTCCATGTCCATCACGGGCTGCGCGGCGCGGAGGCTGACGGCGATGTCGTCTTCGTGCAGGAGCTCTGTGCCTACCTCGACGTTCCTCTCCACATGCATCATGCAAGTATTTCCGGTCGGGTGCACGAGACGGGCGAGTCCGTGGAAGAGGCGGCCCGGAAGGTGCGCTACCAGTTCTTCCGGGAGCTGCTGGCGGAAGGAACAACGGACGCGGTACTCACCGCCCATACCCTCGACGACCAGGCTGAAACGGTGATGATGAAGCTGCTGCGCGGAGCCTGGACCGAAGGGCTGAGCGCGATCCATCCGACGGTAGCAGAGAAACGAGGCAAGATCCTGCGGCCGCTGCTTGCAGTGCGGAGGGCGGAGATTGAGGCCTACCTGGACGACCTGAAGCAGCCTTGGCGTGAGGACGCCACCAATGCCGAGACTATCTACACCCGCAACCGGATCCGGCACCGGCTCATGCCGTTGCTGCGCGAGTTCAATCCAGGCATCGATCAAGCCCTCGTGAACGTCGCCGCGCTCGCCCGGGACGACGAGGCTTACTGGCAACGAACGATCGCTCAACTGTTGGAACGGCTTCTGCTTGCCGGCAAACCGGTACGAGGCGGGGGTCGCGCCGTCGGTACGCTGCCCGGTCAGACTGAAGTTGCCATGGAACTGGATCGGCTGCGTCAACTCGACTCAGCCACGCGACGGCGAATATTGCGCGCGGCCGCCCGCCAGATGGGGGTGAGGCTCCACTTCGACGATACCGCACGCCTGATGGCGATGTGCGAGGCGGGAAATACGCGGCTCAACCTGCAACTGGCGGGAGGCCTGCGGGCGCAGCGATCTATACGCGAGTTGCGGCTCTCGCGGCAGCCAGCATGAGGAGCAGCCGGGAAGCCGAGACCAATTCGGGCGCTATCCGTGACTTTCGGTTCACGAGATGGAAGCATCCCACAAATTTGAGACTGAATCCTCCGATGAATCCATTGCCGGAGAGTAGAATCGAATCACTTTAACCGAGTAGGACTGTGTTCGGGCGGTTGGACCTTCTCTCGACCTTCGCCTCGTTCCAACGTCTAACTTAGAAGACCATGGTGCTGCACCGGTTTGTGTGATCCGGTCTCAAAGATTGCAGCAGCGCTTTCGCCGGACCGGAGACAAGGGAGATGCAATTGAACTCGACCGTGAAACAGATATTGATTTGGGTGTTCATGATTACCTGCCTTGTGTGCCTGTGGCAGTTCGTCAAAGGCACCAATGCCGGACCCGATAAAGGCATCAGCCTGACCCAGTTGCTCAACGACGCCGACCAGGGCAAGGTCGCCGATGTAATTGTCAACAATCAGGAAGTCACAGGTCACTATACCGACAAGAGCCTCTTCCATACGCAGGTTCCCACCGGTTATAACGACCTGTATACCAATCTGCGCCAGCATGGCGTGAACATTAACATCAAGGATCAGAACTCGAACGCCTGGCTGGGCATCTTGATCCAGTTCGCCCCCGTCGTCCTGATGCTGGGCCTCTGGCTTTTCCTGATGCGCCAGATGCAGTCCGGCGGTAACAAGGCCATGAGCTTCGGCAAGTCCCGCGCCCGCCTCCTCTCCATGCAGCAAAAGAAGATCACCTTCAAGGATGTCGCCGGCGTGGACGAGGCCAAGGAAGAACTCAAGGAGATCATCGAGTTCCTGCGCGAGGCGCAAAAGTTTCAGAAGCTCGGCGGCCGCATCCCCAAGGGTGTCCTCCTTGTCGGACCTCCGGGCACGGGCAAGAC
>CAXTWP010000021.1:0-1321 GCA_964247945.1 uncultured Acidobacteriaceae bacterium
AAGAGGAGGTGGGCGCGGGCGCGGGCGTCGGCAGACCAGCCGTCGGCGGGGCCGATGGCGAGGGTGGCGTTCTGGGTGCCTGAGTCGCGGACGCGGCCGAGGTGCTGCGCGAATTCGTCCGAGGTGAGAAGATGGCCGCGCGAGTCGAGCAGGATGAGGTGGGTGGGGGTGCGGGCCTGCTGCTTGTCGAGTGAGGCGAAGAGCGCGGCTTCGGAGGGGAAGGTTTGGACCGTGGTGGGGAAATAGCGCGAAGCGCGCTGGAGGTAGTCGACGGCGAGTCGCTCGACAATCGGCGACTTAACGCTTTTTCGAGCAGTTAGGAGTGCAAGCACAAACTTCATCTGTCTGTTTTAGAGGTTAGGCGAACTATCCCCTTCTGAACAATGTACTGCTCTACCACAAACCATAGGGTCACTGCCCCGGTTGGCTCTTTTAGGAGGTTCTGGGAGGGTTGTCGTTTGGAAGCGCAATTGCAAACAATTCCATAAGCCACGTAACTGTGTCTCAGTGGATGTTGACGCCTCAAGGAGGGTCGGCCGTCCGAGCAATGGTTCTTGGATTCAGGAGATTCTACTTGACGATGAAGAAATCAAGGTTTGCAGCACTTTTAGTTTGTGTCCTGTATGTGGGTGCTGGAACGCTGTTTGCTCAGTCCATCACGACGGGTGAGGTCGCGGGCAAAGTCACCGATCCTATGGGAGCAAGCGTCTCCGGTGCTAGTGTCACGTTGACCAGCAATGATCAAGGAACGTCCAGCACGGTGAAGACCGATGATTCCGGCAGCTTCCGTTTCTCTCTGCTGCGTCCGGGAACATACAGCCTGTCCGAAGAGGGCGCGAACATGTCCGCGAAAGCGACTGGGATCGCAGTCGGCGTTGGACAGACCGCCACGATCAATCTTACGGCGCAACCTGGCGCTACTGTGACAACAGTGGAGGTGAGTGCCGATCAGCCCCTGCTGCAGGTTGACAGCGCAAACATAACCACCACCTTTGGGCTGCAGCAGATGCAGGATCTTCCTTTGGCGGGTGGCGACTTAACAAGTGTACCGCTTACGGCACCCGGCGCAACCCTATCTACGGGAGGTGGTTTGTCGAGCAACTTCTTCATCTACGGCCTTCCCGGTACTTCGAACTTGTTTACGCTCAATGGCGCGGATCTAATGGACCCGTTCTACAACATCAACAACTCGGGCTCGTCGAATAACACGATTGGAGCGGAGGAGATTGCGAGCGTTTCGATCGTGACTCCGGGGTATTCGGGACAGTATGGACGATTGCCGGGAGCTAACGTCAACTACATCACCAAGGGCGGTGCCAAC
>CAXTWP010000021.1:1331-3470 GCA_964247945.1 uncultured Acidobacteriaceae bacterium
AGACGAAGACGATATCAAACGAGTACGGCATCGACATCGGCGGTCCGATCTGGAAGGACAAGCTGTTCTTTTACTTCGACGACGAAGGGTTGCGTTATGTCTCCGCCAACGCAAACACGGTGGTTGTTCCTACGCCGGCGTTCGCAAACGCCGTGCTTGGGAATATCGCGGCGAACCAGCCGGCCGAACTGCCTTACTACAGGTCCATCTTCGCTCTTTATAGCGGCGCGACCAATTCCGGAAATGCGATCCCGTACATCGCGTCCGGAGATAGTGCGCTTGGATGCGCGGACTTCAACTCACAAGGGTTCGGCTCACTTCCTAATGGGAGTCTGGGCCAGCCTTGCGGCGCGACCTACACAAGTCCGAACAATTCGCTAAACACGGAGCAGTTCTACGCAATCCGTATAGATCAGAATCTTGGAGCTAAAGACAAGGCCTTCTACCGCTACAAGCACGATTTTGGCATTCAAGCGACGGCAACTGATCCGATCAACCAAGCATTTAGCGCCAATAGCGTGCAGCCGGAGTGGGAAGGACAGTTCAACGAGACACACATCTTTACGTCCAGGCTTGTGAACAACTTCACGGCCGCGGGCTCCTACTACAAAGCCATCTTTGGGCCGACCAACATCGGGGCGGCGCTCGCCGTGTTCCCGACCACAATCGCCTTTCCTAACTTCACCCAGCTGGGTGGGTCTGACAATGCTTATCCCAGTGGACGCGATGTGGCGCAATATCAGTTCGTCGACGACGTCTCGTTCACTCGGGGTAAGAACACCTACAAGGCCGGTGTCAACTTCCGCAGGAACAACTTCTCAAACTTTGCAAATCAACCTGGCGTCTCCGGCCTTACGACCATAGCGAGCCTCAACGATTTCTACAATGGCATCCTGACAAACACGCCTTCGGGTAATCCCACGCCCACCTCTGGGGCTGGACAGTATGGCGGAAGCTCGATAACCTACAGCTTTCCAGTTGGTGGACCTATCGAGGCACGCTTCTACTCGCTCGGCTTTTACGTTGAGGATCAGATTCGGGTCACCGATGAATTGCAGCTGACCGCGACGCTTCGATTCGATCGGAACTCCGATCCGTATTGCCGTACCGCCTGCTTCACGCGGCTCGTTGGACCGTTCTCAAGTATCGCGCATGGTGCCGGCGTACCGTACAACCAATCGATTTCAACCGGGAACCATGTTCCGTACACCGCGGTGCAGTCAGTCTCGGTTCAACCGCGTTTTGGCTTTGCCTATACGCCGGGAGGATCGAGTGGGAAGACGGTGTTGCGCGGCGGTGTTGGTATGTTCGCCGATTCACCGATCCTTGCGCTGACCTCCCGTTTTCTAACAGCTGCTCCAGCAGACCCAGCATTTACGTTGCAGAACTCGGGTACATTCGCAATCTTTGCCGGTGCACCCGGCAGCGCCTACAGTGCGTTGAGCGCCTCGAATAAGGCCTTTCAGGCCGCCTTCGCGAACGGTGGGACCTTAGCGTCCATTCAAGCCGCCGTGGCTGCGGCGGGGAGCACCTTTAGCGCCCCAAACTATGCAGCGTCAGTCAACGATGAATTGAAGAACCCAAAGTACATGGAGTATAACCTTGACATCCAGCATGCGATCGGTTCATCGGACGTCTTCGATATTAACTATGTGGGCAACTATGCATTCGATATCTTCCTCCAGAATGGAAACGCGAACGCATATGCGGTAAACGGCGATGGGTTTGGCGGCCTGCCGAACACGCAGCCCGACCCGCGCTTCAAGGCCGTGACAAACCTAAGCAACGATGCGCATACCAACTACAACGGATTGGTACTGAACTACCGCCACCAAGCGAAGTTTGGGCTGACGACATCAGCTTCGTACACCTATAGCAAGGCTCTCGGCAACACTTCGAATGGGGGACTTTACGGAGCCAACGCAGGTGTTGAAGGCGATCCGATCTTTCAGATCGATCCAAATAGCTTTAGCAGGCTGAATTATGGCCCGTTGGACTACGATGTGCGTCACTCGGCAAACATCAATTATGTGTGGAACATCCAGGCCCCCTTCAGGAGTTTTCTCGTAAAGCAGGTACTGGGTGGCTGGACGCTTTCAGGAGTCGCCTTCTACAAATCGGGTTTGCCATTTTCGGTGT
>CAXTWP010000021.1:3486-18285 GCA_964247945.1 uncultured Acidobacteriaceae bacterium
CAGCGCACGCACGGCTGAGGTGGGCAGCAGTTCGACGACGACGAGCTACGTTCTTGCCGGATTGCTTCCAGGGCAGAGCTTTGGACGCTGCCAGAACCATAACACGATCTGCTTGACAAAGAGCCAGTTTGCCCAAAACACTACCCAACAGATTCCTTTTGGATTTGGTAACACCGCGCTGAATCATTATCGTGGACCCAGCTTTGTGGATACAGACACAAGCATGGTCAAGACAATCACCTTACACAACGAGTACCAATTCAAGTTCGGTGCAATCGCTAACAATATACTCAACCATCCGAACTTTGCTCCGCCCGTAAATAGCGTTACGAATAGCAAATTTGGCACCATCCAGGCTACGGTAGTTTCTTCCCCTAGCAGCTTGTATGGAAATGGTCAGGGTTCGGCACCGTCTGGCCGTGTACTCGCTCTCACCGCAGGCTTCAACTTTTAGTGACATGGAGACCGAAACGGTGGCCCCGATGGGGGCCGCCTCTGTCTAACCTGAAATCAGCTAGCACTCATCTTTCCTAAAGCCTTCCGCGCCGTCAACCCGCCTTCACTCTCCTTGTAGAGGCCTTCCTTGGGGCCGTCACCTGAGCAGATTGCGAGGCAGTGCGGGTGGCGGCGATGCGGGACTTGATGTCCGCGTTGAGGTCTTCGATGGAGAGGGTGGTGGCGGTCTTGCGGAGGCGTTCGAGGCCGTAGAAGGCTCGCTTTTCGGCGGAGAAGACGTGGACGATGAAGTCGACGTAGTCCATCAGGACCCACTCGCCCTGGCGGCGGCCCTCGACGGAGTTGGGGTAGACGCCGAAGTCGCGCTTGAGGCGGAGTTCGATCTCGTCGGTGATGGCGACGTTCTGGCGGTCGTTGGTGCCGTTGCAGATGAGGAAGAAGTCGGTGAGGCCGCTCTCGGCGGGGTCAAGGGCGAGGATGCGGATGTCTTCGGCCTTTTTGTCCTCGGCGGCGGCCACGGCGGCGGCGAGAAGCTGGTTCGATTCAAGGGACGGCATGAAGCTCCTTCAGCCTTTATGGTAACGGGTTGTGAGAGCGGGTGCCAGGTGCCTGCTTGGCAGCTTCAAGATCCGGATGCTCTACTTGGCAGCTTCAGGATGTAGATGGCGCGATGTCGGGGCGCAAGCCAGGTGGTAAACTCCACCGGCGCGAATTCGGAGAGCGGCAGGCAGGATAGAGGCTGGTAGGAGAGTTCATAACGAGCGTGTATGGCGGGGGCAAGGGGATAGAACCAGGCTACACAATCCGGCGGCAGGCTGGGCGGTGGCAGCTTGTGATAAGCGCCCGCGGGGACGCGCAGGCGTGGGTCATTGAGGTACCCGGCGAGTTCGATCTGGGTCCAGCCGTCGTACTCGAAGCCGGCCTTGAACTCGCCGCGGGGAACGCCGGCGGCGATCATCTCGTTGGCGGCGGCCAGCCGGGCGCGCTGCCGGGCGATGAGGTCGTGCATGTTGAGGACACCGCACGCGGCGAAGCAGAGCATGAGCGCCACGCTGATGAGCGGCAGACGAGGGGCAATCGTCGCTTCATACAGCCGCAACATCAGGATGGAAGCGATGAAGACGACGATCACGTAGTAGCGGTCGAAGATGTGTTCGCGCGTCAGGATCAAGCCCAGGTAGGCGAGGGTGAACGGGCCTAGCAGGACGAGCAGCGTTCTAGAGGGAAGACCCGGGATTGTGGTTTGGACGGTCTGGAGCCTACCCGGTTTGTCATTCCACTGGCGAACTAAGAAAGCTGTCAGCGCGGCGAAGGCGAGCAAGCTGAAGGCGGCGCAAATGCCGATTGGCATGACATCCGGTTGAAGTCCAAGGATGGAAGGGACGTAAAGCCCTTGCGCAGTCCACCAGTCGTGCGAGAAGGGGGCGAGCCAGTCGAAGCTGGAGACGCGGCTGGAGATCAGCCGGCAGACGAGCAAGAGCAGGATGGCGGTGCCCGCTGCCTGCACAAGCGCATGGCGCTGCGTCCAGGGAAAGGCAGCGAGAAAGGCAACCAGGATCGGAAGAGTGTAGAAGATCACGGTTACGCCGTTGGCGATGACGACGCGAAAAGCGGAGTGAGGGCCAAGCAGCGGCTCAACGATGGCATAGGGCTGCAGCTTAAACCAATGCATGCAGCCGAGGATGAAGACTACGGAAACGAGCCAGACCGCAATGCCGAGGATGAGGGCGCGTGGGCGGCGACGGATGATCCAGGCGGTTGAGGGTATGAGAATAAGGACGCCGAGCCAGGCGATCTGGCGAACCGTCCCATCGAGGGCGTTCGAAAGACCGGCGAAGACGAGCCAGGCGAGGGCGGCGCGATCGGTAGACGCCTGGATGGCGCGCAGGCAAGCGTAGAGGCAAAGCAGCAGACAGAAGATGCCCGGCACGTCGGACATGAAGCTGAAGGCTAACGGAAGAAAGAGCGGCGACAGGGTAAGCGACGAGGTTGCTATCGCGGCGTTCGCGTTGCCGATACCCAGGCGCACGAGGATGCGCTGCATCAGCGCGGCCGCGGCCATGGCGACGGGCAACATGGAAGCGTGGACAGCGGTAAACGAGAAGCCGAAGAGTTTGATGAAGAGCGCGCCAAGGTAAAGCTGCCAACCCAACATGGCGGTGGCCCAGCCGTTATAGGTGACGCGGCCCGTTTCGGCGAGCACCTTGGCCGACCAAATATAGGAGAAATCGTCGTTATGGCCCATTTCGAGTGCGGGACGGGTCGCGAGAACGCAGAGTGGCACGGCGAGCGCGCAGAGAACGGCCGGCCAAAGATGGCTTACGCGGGAGCGTGGCTCGGTCAAGACGCGCTTACCAGAGACAGGCGGAGGAGGTCGGCCTGAGCCGGCTTGGCGAGCACCCCGGCCATTGCGCGACCGAGCCGGACACTTTCGGCAATCCCCCGGTCTTCCGGGAAGTAAAAGCAGGTATCGGCAATCTGCAGGCCGGCGATGGGCGTTTGGACTGGGGGCAGCTTGGCCGCAAAGCCCGGTTCGCAGATCGGTTGGCCATAACGAAGGCGAGCCACTTTGGTGGAGCGGATGTCCGGCGCGGCGAGAGCGGGGTTGACGTGCTGGAGGCAAGCGAAGGCCTCGGCAAGGAGCCGGTCATCCGGCCAGGAGAACTTCTCGTGCGTGACGGGCATGTAATAGGGCACGTAGACGACGGTCGAGCCATCGAGACGCCGGAGGTTGGTGAACTCAATAATGCCGGGGATTTCGATGTCAGGCTCGGAGATATTGACCCAAAAGTGCGGCGAGACCGAGCGTGTCAGCTTGAAGATGACGCAGATGACCCCGATGTTATGGATGGCGTCGTAGCGGTGCTTCCAATCCTCGGGCAGATCGGGAATCAGGGACGCAACAAGAGGCGTAGGCGCAGTGGAGAGTACGGCGTCGGCAGGAAAGGTACGGTTTGCGGTCCGCGCGCCGGTCACCCGGCCCGCTTCAATCAGAATGCGCTCTGCCGGCTCGCCGAGATGGACTCTGCCGCCGTGCGCGGCTATACCTTCCATCAAGGCGTTGATTAAGGTAAGTGAACCGCCTTCGATGTAGCCTAACTCTTCCTGCATCATGCTTTTGCGCGAACGGCCGATACGCCGGATGCGGGTCCAGATCCATGCCGCTGAAATGTTGTCGGCATATTCGTAAAACTTGTATTGGAAGAGGGCCTTCCAGAAACGCTCATAGATGGTGGGCCCGCACCAGCGCAGAATCCAGTCACGGGCTGACTCCTTCTCGATTGCCGGCCAATGATTGCGGCGGACGCAGACAAAGGCGAAGAGGCCATAGCGAAGTTTGTCGAAAAAGCCGAGGTGCGGAAAGCGGAGCAGGGCGAGCGGGTCGCCCCAGGCATGAAGGCTGCCTTCATTGAGGAAACCCATGGAGGTGGGTCGCCAGCGCATCTTGTCTCCGATGCCGAGTTCACGCATCAGCTCGAAGGTAGGGGTGTCCGTTTTACAAACGAAATGATAGAAGCGCTCGAGCGACACACCGTCCAAGTCGAAATGGCCCGCCATGCCGCCGGGTTCGGTCGCAGCCTCAAGCACGTCCACCTGGTGACCGTCCTTTGCGGCACGGTATGCGGCGGCGAGGCCCATGGCTCCAGCCCCGATCACGACGACACGACTCATGCAGACAACTCCTAAGAGGGATTTCCTATGATGCTGCGTCAGCGTGGCTACGGGTCTAGAGCAAGCATACCAAAGCGGCCCCGAGCAGCTTGTGCTCCAAGATAAACGGACCGCGACGATGCTCCGGCCCATAACCGCCGGCGCGAGGCGCGGGATGAGTCTCAACGCGGTTATGTCTCGGCCTAACCGCGGGTATGCTCCGCATCGCGGTCGCGGTAGAGATGATGGTCGGCGATGTAGGCGACCACGGGACCGAGGAGGAGACTGTCGCAGGGCACGCCACGGCGCAGGCGGTCCCGCAGCATGGTGGCGGAGACCTCTTCGTGTACGGTATCGAGTGGGTGGATACGCCGCTGCTGCTCTTCCGTGTAGCGGGAGAGGTCCAGGGTGTAGCCGGGGCGGCTGACGACGATCCATTCGGCGAGCGTGATCAGAAGATCGGGCCGGCGCCAGCGATGCAGATCGCAAAAACTGTCGAGGCCTACCAGGCTATAGAGATTGGCTCCAGGGTGCGTGTCCCGCAATGCGATCAGCACGTCGACGGTGTAGTTCGGCGAACCGTCCACATTGGGGGCGTCTATGCCGGATGCTTGAAAGCCGTCAGCCGAGCCCGCACAAGCCAACTCGACCATCGCGAGGCGGTCCTGAAAGGAAGCCGCCGGGCCGTTGGACTTCAACGGCTGCCGCCCGGTGGGGGCAAACAGGATCGTTGTCAGGTTAAAGGCCTTCACGGCGGCCGAGGCGAGGGCGAGGTGACCCCGATGGATGGGATCGAAGCTGCCGCCAAAGAATGCAAGGCGCATGGCTGATTGTAGACGGTAGGACAAGGGCAGGCGATTACGACCATCTAAATCCAGTTGGATGGGTTGTGCGTATTGCACACAAGATCCGGTGCCGCGATCGAAGTAAGGCGGCACGAGTGATCTTCATCCTTTAAGGAAGCATCACAAGCTACAGAAGCGAGCCTCCGTTTGAGCCAGCCAGCACGCCCTACACGAGCCTGATATGGACGCGACCGAAGCGGTTCCCTCGAAGACTCTCAACCTTCATCAGTAGAACGCGAACGACCAGGCAAGGATTGGACAAAGGGAGATTGCAATGAAGAGTATGCGGAATGAAGAAATGGGTTTCGAGAGCCCGCTGCAAAGCGCGGATCGCAGGAGCTTCTTAAAAGGCGCGGGCATGAGTGGACTGGCGTTGGCCGGTGCCGCGGTGCTAGGCGAAACACGCGCGGTTGCGCAAACTGCGGCAGCGACGACGACCACCAGCCTGACGGCGACCGATATTGAGGTCTTCAACTTTGCCTTGAACCTTGAGTATCTGGAGGCGGAGTTCTACACCAAGGCTTTTTATGGTTTGACGCTCCAAGAGTACGGGATTGCCACCAACGGCGTCGGCAATCATGGCGTTACGGTTGGTGGAGCGAAGATCAACTTTGAGCAATTTGTGGATCAGGAAGGCAACCCGACGGGAACCAGCGAGTTCTCCGGGAAGCTGCAAGCCGTGGTGAAGCAGATTACCAAGGATGAACAGACGCATGTGAAGCTGCTGCGTTCGCTGCTGGGCGGGAATGCGATTGCCAAGCCGGCGATCAACCTCGACGCGACTCCATGGGACATGAACTTCAAGACGTTCCTGAACCAGGCGCGCGACTTTGAGGACGTGGGAGCGTCGGCGTACGGCGGAGCGGCCGGGCTTCTGAGCACACCGGCGTTGAGCTACGGCGCGCGCATCGCTCTAGTCGAGGCGTATCACGCGAGCAGCCTTCGTCTTCTGGTTGCGGAGAATGGAGTGGCATCCCCGGCGGTGGATGCGCTGGATGTCCCACCGCCTCCGACCGGAAGCTACTACTTTACGGTGGACTCGAATGCGCTGGCGATTGTACGGACGCCCAGCCAGGTGCTCTCGATCGTTTACAACAACTCGGCGCCGGGAACGAGCTTTGGCGGGTTCTTCCCGAACGGAGTCAACGGGGCGATCGTTTCGGTTTAGCTAGAGTCCCCTGCGTTGTGGAAGCCCTCTCTGTGGAGAGGGCTTCACTTTTAGAGTTCTGAACGCGCCGTGGGGCTACCGTCTTCTGGGCGCGGGTTGCGTAAAAATCAGGTTTCCCGGTGTTATACAATTGGCTCGATTTACACCACACAATCATGCCGATCTCGGAAGCAGGAAAGATGCGCCGTGGGGTCAAGGTAACCACGCTCTCGGGTGAACTAGCCTCCGAGAGAACGAACGAGAGTCTTGCGATGCCTCCAGTACGCAGCATGGTTCGACCGGTAAGGGCGGCTCGCCGCCATGTTCCGACACACGCCCTCGACCCGGCGGCCGATCTGGCCGGACTTGCTGCAGAGCAGTGGGACGAGATTGAGGAAGAGATGCGCGGGCCGCTGCTGGTGAGCATCGACACACGCTATAAGCAGTATCTGGCGAACTTCTATGAGACGGCCAATTTCTGCGTACGGCGACATGACGAGAGTCTGCGCAATCACCGGAGGTGGCGTTATGTTGCCATCATCGGCACGGGGCTGTTGGCATGCCTCAACTTCATGGCGGCCAAGCACAGCATTGAAGGCGGTGGTGGGTATAACGTGCTTCCCATTTTGGCTTCGTTGGGGGCGTTGACCTTGGCGGTCCTGGCGAATCTGGAGACGTTCGCCAACTCGGCGGAGCGGGCGCAGGCGTATCGTGAGTCCAGGGAACAGTACCTCGATGCAGCGGAGGAGTATAACCGGGCCTGGAGCGTAGCTGTGGTGGCGCTGGGCGACACCGCGCAGGCTTATGCCAACGCGGTGGAATTGGACCGGCGGATTGTGGCGGCCGATCGGGAGTTGCGCCGATCGTTCAAGGAGTTGACCAAGCACGGAAAGTGAACCAGTACGCCAGACGAGAACGATGGCCACGGCTCCCATCCAATACGACCTACAGATCGCGAACGGCGCGAACGCCGCCTACGCAGGCACGCCTGGACCGGCGCAGGCGGCCGCGGCCGGAGACTACAAACAAAACACACAAGGACTGCGCCGGATTAGATGGGTGCTTGAGGACTTCAAGCGCGGCCCAATCGATGTGCCGCGATGGTAGCGCGATGAGGAGAGCTTATTAACGAGCTACGCAAGACCGAGATCATCGCCTTTTGCAGCGGCAAGGGCGGAACGGGCAAGAGCCTGATGTGTGCCTGCTTCGGCTACGCGCTGCTGCGCGGTGGCCAGCGCGTGCTGATGATCGACGGCGACCCAGCGACGGACGGACTCTCGCTTTTTCTGCTGGGGCCGAAAGGACAGGACCAGATTCCTTCGTTTGAAGACCAGAACACCTTTATCGGAGCGCTGGAGCGCTTCCAGAAGACGGGCAGTGCGCGCTTTGAGCCGCGGGCGATCCATCGCCGGGGCGACGACCACCGGGTGACCTATAACGCGATCATCAGCGGCAAGGGCTTGTACGGGGAAGGCGTACTCAACATGCCCGTGGTGCCGGACCTGAACCAGGGAAACTTCCGGGCGGGCATCCGGCACCTCTTCGACCAGTTGCGCGTTTCGGGTGAGTACGACTACGTGCTGGTGGATACGCGCGGCGGCTTCGCCTTCGAGAGTACGGACCTGTGCGCGCTGGCGGACAGCTTCATCGTCATTACGGAGCCGGACTATACATCGTTCTATCAGGACCGCAATCTGGTTTCGCGGGTGGCGGCGGCGGCGCGCGATGTAGAGGCCCCATCGCTGCTGCGAGCGATGATCGTCAACAAGGCCGTTGACGTATTTCCGCAGGAAGGCAAGCAGTATTTGGACACGCTGGAGGTGCTCTTCCGCAACCAGCTGGTGAAGGAGTTCCCGGTGCGGTTTGAGGATACGCATCCCGTGCCGGTGTCGCTGGAGGCGCTGCTGGCCTATAAGGCGCAGAAGATTCCGTATCGCAGCGCGCCGGAGTCGATGTTCTGCTTGGCGACGCTGGCGGCGTTTACGGATATTTTGGGCATTGTTACGTCGCGGTGGACCCCAGAGCAGGTGGACCGCTGGAACGTGCTGGTCGATTCGGTGGAGAGGGCGGTCAAAGAGAAGCAGGACCTTGAACAAAAGAAGGACCAGGCGCGCGCGGCGCATGAAGAAGAGTTCCTGCGGCTGCAGATTGAGGTTGCCGAGAACGAAGCAAGGTTAACCGCGGTCGAGCGTGACGCGGAGCTTCGCGTAGGAACAATCCAGCGAGAGTACGAGGTGCAGGTGGCCTCGCTCGCACGGGAGCTGGAGCAGCGGAACCTGCAGTATGAGCGGGAGTTTGCGCGGTCAGAGGCCTTGATTACCACGACGATCGCTCAGGCGGGAGGAGGTACGGGAGCGTACGCCGGCGCGGCACCGCAACCGACCGGAAGCCGACCGACTATGGCTCCTTCGCCGATGCCCGCACCGGCTGAGGAGACGCCGCCCGTCTTCGCACCGCTTCCACCCTCCGCGGAGGCGCTGGCTGCGTTTGCAAGGCAGGCAACAGCACCGCGGGGTGGCGGCAATCTGGTGATCGCGGTGCTGATTCTAGTGGTGGCCGCGGCTTTGGGAGCCTACTTCTATCTTCATCGCTCGGCGAAGAAGGCTGGGACTTCGGTTGCGACTCGTGGTCCGACGCCGGGGGCCGCGACCGTGGGCACCAATGCGCCGTCCTCGGGAGCGGATGCCGATGCTTCGGACAAGAGCGCTCCGGCAAAGGTCGATCCGTCGTCGTTGAACAACTATGCGGTGCTGCTGGCAGGAGGCAAGGCGCTGAACCCGGCGGGGCCAGGAGCGCCGAGCGCCGTGTACGAGGCGCAGCTTGCGATGCAGAACTTGCCGTTGTTGAAGCTCGGGACCTATAACTCGGGAAGAGTTCAGCTGTATCAGCGGGCTGGCCGGTACATGGCGGTCGTGCTGTGGGACAGCGAGCCGGAAGCCGAAGAGGCGATGAAGGCGATCCAGACGCCGCTCAGCGGACGCTGGGCAAGCACGTCCGCCATCGTAACTATGAGCGATTGGTGCCCCGCGAAGACGGCGCAGGATCCGGTTGTGATCAACAACACGGAAGTGCCGGTGTGGTCGTGCCTGACCTTTCCATCGAGTTCGTTGAAGTCACGATTGCCAAGTGCAAGGTAAAGGTTAGGCGCGGCCGCGCGAGGACGGAGCGGGTGGAGGGTAGTGCGGCTTCAGCTTGGCGGGAGCGGCCGACTCCATGTCGATGGGCGCGGGACGGTGCGCGGCGACGAGCTCGGCAATGGCATGTTTGAGCGGCTCGATGCCTTCGCCGGTGACGGCGGAGATGGTGTGGAGCGGCAGCTTGCGGCGCTTGGCCATGGCGGTCAGCTTTTTGAGCTTGGCGGGATTGGCCACGTCGGCTTTAGCGGCCACGAGGAGGGTGGGCTTGGCGGCCAGGGCTGGGTCGAAGGACTTCAACTCGTCGGTGATGACCTTGAAGTCGTCGACTGGGTTGTCGCGGCCGCTGCCGTCGGAGACATCGACAAGGTGGACGATCACGCTGGTGCGCTCGATGTGCTTGAGGAACTGGATGCCGAGGCCGGCACCGAAGTGCGCGCCTTCGATCAGGCCGGGTAAGTCAGCGACGGTGAAGGAGTTGACGTGGGGCCACTCGCCGACCTGGACTACGCCGAGGTTGGGTTCAAGGGTGGTGAAGGCGTAGTCGGCGACCTTGGGCTTGGCGGCGGAGATGCGGGAGATGAGGGTCGATTTGCCGACATTGGGATAACCGACGAGTCCGGCGTCGGCAAGCAGGCGTAGTTCGAGGCGGTAGTTGCGTTCTTCGCCGGCGCGGCCGAGCTCATGCTCGCGGGGCGCCTGGTGCGTGGAAGTGGCGAAGTGCTGGTTGCCGCGCCCTCCTCGCCCGCCGCGGGCGATGACGATGGTCTCTCCAGGACGAGTGAAGTCGTGGACGAGCTCGCCGGTCGAGTCGTCGAAGAGCAGGGTGCCGACGGGGACGTTGAGGTTGGTGTGCTCGCCGGCCTGGCCGGAGCAGTTGGAGCCGAGGCCGTGCCCGCCGCGCTGGGCCTTGTGCTCGGGGTTGAAGCGGAAATGAACGAGCGTGTTGTGCGAGAGGGAGGCCGACATGAGGATGTCGCCGCCATGGCCGCCGTCGCCGCCGGAAGGTCCGCCGCGGGGGACGAACTTCTCGCGGCGAAAGGCCATGCAGCCGTTGCCACCGTCGCCGGCCTTGATGCGGATTCGCGCTTCATCGATAAACATAGCTTTTTCAGTTTACGGGAAGGAAGATGGCGCGGCGAATGGTGTGTGTTTACGCTCGATTCATCGATGTGTGGGACGATTGAGCACTGCCTGAAACGAACCGCACGTTGAACACGGACGATGAAGTGTGTTCCGGCGATCGGGCGCGGACCTAGGAGGAGGACTGGATGATGTGGAAGCAGGGAGTGCGATGGGTGATGGTAGCGGCGGCCAGCGGTTTGACTGCGACGGCGGGATGGGCACAATCGACAACGCAGGGTGGCATTGCGGGGACGGTGTTCGACGCGAGTGGGGCAGTTGTGCCAAATGCAAAGGTTCTGATTCACAACAACGGGAACAACGCCGAGCAGACGCTTGCGTCCGATAACAGCGGCTTTTTCAAGGCGCCGCAGCTGCCGCCGGGAACGTACACAGTGTCGATCAGCGCACCCGGGTTCAGTGAGGTGCGGTCGAGAAACGTATCGGTTGAGGTGAACCTGGTGACGGAGTTCGACCAGCACCTGCAAGCGGGTGCCGAAGCGCAGACGGTGGAGGTGACGTCCGAGGCTCCAGTACTGAACTTTGAAGATCCGACCTATGGCGGACATCTCTCGAACATCGAAATTGAAAGTATTCCGATTAACAACCGCCGCTGGTCGACGCTGGCATTATTGACGCCGGGCGCAACCGTGGACCTAAGCGGCTTCGGGTTGATCCAGTTCCGCGCGATCAGCCCGCTGCTGAACAATGTGGAGATCGACGGCGCGGACGACAACCAGGCGTTCTTCTCAGAGGAGCGCGGTCGTACGCGTGTCGGCTACTCCACCTCGCAGGCAGCCGTGCGCGAATTCACGGTGAACAGTGGTGTTTACTCCTCCGAGTTTGGGCGGGCGGTGGGCGGCGTGATCAATTCGGTCACGAAGAGCGGCGCGAATCAGCTGCATGGCGAGCTTTACTTCTATAACCGCGACAGCTCGCGGTCGGCCTTCCAGTTCGGCTCAACCATCACGACCTTTAGCTCAACAACCAACCAGTACCTAAACAATCCTTTCAAACCGACCGACAAGCGCAATCAGTACGGGTTCGGGGCGGGGGGCGCGCTGATCAAGGACAAGCTGTTCTGGTTTTATGCGTTCGATACATTTCACCGCAACTTTCCCGGCGTAGCGAAGGCCAACAATCCGGCTGCCTTCTTTACGGCTCCGGACAGCACGTTGCCCGTCGGGCTAACCTGTAATCCCGCCACGGGCGCGGTGACCGGCACGGGAGCCAGCACTATCGACCAGCAGAACTGCCTGCTCTCGGCACGGCTGAAGGTGAGCTACGCGACGGCTGCCGCTGATTATAATCAGCAGTTGCAGAACGCGCTTTCGGACCTTGGCAACGTTCCCCGCTTCGGCAACCAGGAGATCAATACCCCAAAGCTGGACTACCAGATCAACTCGAAGAACCACGCCAGCTTCCTTTATCACCGGATGCGGTGGGACTCGCCGGGTGGAGTCCAGACGGCCGGTACGGTCGCGGATGCGGTCGACTACTTCGGCACGGACTTTGTTAAGCTCGATTACGGCCTAGTGGAATTGGAGAGTGTCTTCGGGCGCGTCAGCAACGAATTGCGCTACCAGTACGGCCGCGAGCTGAACGACGAAGGACGGCAGACGCCGAGCAGCTACACGAACAATCTCCTGACGCCTTCGAACTCAGGCGGTGTGCCTGTAGGAGTGTCTATCTACACGACGACCGGATTTTCTGCGGGTACGCCGTACTACAGCTTCCGTTTCGCTTACCCGGATGAGCGTAAATGGCAGGTGGGCGACACGGCGGCGATTACACTGGGCAACCACAACGTGAAGTTCGGTCTCGATGTGCTGCATAACTACGATTTGCAGAACAACCTGTTTCAGGGAAACGGCGCATACACCTACTCGACAAATGTCGTGAATTACTTCAGCGACTTGATCGCGGGGCATGGCACCTGCAACGCGGCGCTGAGCGCCGTCGGAACGCTGCCTTGCTATAACAGTTACGCGCAGGGGTTTGGGCCGGCGATCTTCGATCTGACGACGCTCGACGACGGCTTCTTTGTGCAGGACGACTGGAAGCTGACCCCGCGGCTGACCGTAAACCTGGGTGCGCGGTATGACTACCAGAGGCTGCCCGGACCGTTTACCAATGTGGCGAATGCGAGTTTGCCGCAAGCGGTCAACACGCCGAGCGATAAAAACAACATCTCGCCGCGGGTGGGCTTCGCGTGGGACCCGTACGGCAAGGGGAAGACGGTGGTGCGGGGCGGTTACGGTCTTTACTACGGCCGGATTATTAACGCGACGCTGTTAAACGCGCGGTACACGACTGGCGCGCCGAACACGCAACTGTCGTTTACGTATAACAACAGCACGGCGGTGGGTGGAACGGTCATCGCGCCGACATTCCCGAACATCGCGACGACGCCCCCAGTGGCTGCATCGGGTACGTTGAGCGTGCAGTATCTGGATGGGCACCTGCAGAACCCGTACACGCAGCAGTTTGATTTCGCGGTGCAGCAGGACCTGGGTGCCGGCTATGTCTTCTCGGTCAGCTACATCGGAGCGCTTGGGCGCGAGCTGCCGAATTTCCTTAACCTGAACTACAATCCAGCCAACACGTACACCGTCAACTACAACGTTGCGGCCTCCGCCACGGGTTCCTGCGGTCCGATTCAATGCGGCACACAGATCCCGGTGAAGGTGTACTCGACGCGCACGCAGACAGCTTCATGCGCGGCAACTGTGAACTGCACCAGCAGCTATACGCTGAATACGCTGAATCCGGCGTTCAATGCTGTGACGGACATTATCAGCAATGTGAATTCGAGCTACCACGGGCTGACAACTGAGATCCAGAAGCGGGCGAACAAGGTGTTTGCCTTTGACATCAACTACACCTGGTCTCATGCGCTGGACTTCAACCAGAACGCTTCGACGCAGGCTAGCACCAACAACTGGTTCGATCCTTACGGCAACACTCGCGACAACTACGGCAACTCGAACTTCAACTTTCCGCAGCGGGCGGTAGGTTGGGCGCTCTTGAACTTTCCAGGTATGTCGAGTGGCAACCTGCTGCTGAAGGAGCTGTCGAACGGCTGGTCGTTGAAGCCATTGGTACAGGCGCAGACAGGCGCGCCGTACAGTTTGACCGTAAATGGGACGACGCCGAACCAGTGCTACTACGGGGCGGGATGTTTGGAGGCTACGGGTTCGGGCCTTTCCGCAACCGGCGTGAGCTACAGTGCCCAGTTCGGGCGGAACACCTCCCAGCAGCCGAGTACGATCCAGGCCGATCTGCGAGCGGAGAAGGACTTTACGTTTGCCGAGCGGTACAATTTGCAGCTGATTGGGGAAGCGTTTAACCTGCCGAACCATCTCAACATCACCGGGCTTACGGGGACAGGCTATACCAGCACAGTGAATCAGGGATCACCGACGGTTGCGCCGACGGCGAATCTGGTGTTCCAACCGACGTTCCAGTCAGTGAACACGGCCAACAACAACTACGCCTATAGTCCCAGGCAGATCCAATTGGCGCTGCGACTGACGTTCTGACATGTATGGGAACGTAACAGGCGGCAGCTTTTTGGCTGCCGCCTTTCTTTGTCTGCGAGGCAATGCTTCCCAATACGGAACGGATGGGGTAGTCTGCGGGTGTGGTGTGGCGGCAATGCTTTGTCCGGATGGTCAGGGGCAAGGTGTGCCTTGATCGGTTTCTCTCCTGTGTTGCGTGTGGTGGTGCAACGGAGAGAGTATGCCGGTCGGGCTTGGCCGGAAGCTGGTGCAATGGTTGCTGGTAGCGGCTGTATTCACCGCCGGACGTACTGCGTCTGCGTGGGCGCAATCGGCTGCGGACGGGGCGATCGCGGGGCGCGTACTGTCGGCGGAAGGTGACCCGATCGAGGGGGCGGAGATCCTGTTGGAGGGGGAGCAAGGCGAGCGGCGGCGAGTAGTCTCCGGCAAGCATGGCGAGTTTCTGCTGGTGCGGTTGACGCCGGGACCGTACGTGCTGCTGGCGCGCGCGGCGGGGTATCGCGGTCAGGTGGAGCTGCCCGTTGTGGTGGAGCTGGGGCGAACGACGGAGCTGGAGGTGGGCCATGCGGTGGTGGGTCGAGGGTCGGAGACGAGAAGGCCGCGGCATGGGGCAACCGGTGGTGTGTTTCTTGCGCCGCTGCCTTCGGACAACAGGCGTAGACGGTTGAAGGTTGTGGATGCGCGGGAGAGCGCGCTCCGACGCGATCCGAATGCGACGGTGGTCACGCCCGGCGAACTGACGGCCTTGCCGGTCGCGGGCGAGGACTGGGTGGCGTTGGCGCGGGAGACGCCAGGTGTGCAGGCCGACCCGGATGCGGATGGACAGACGCTGCTGACCGTGCGCGGCATGGACACCACGCAGAACGCGAGCCGGGTGGATGGGATGAGTCACGACCAGAGCTTCGGTGCGGTACCCATGGGGG
>CAXTWP010000022.1:0-2620 GCA_964247945.1 uncultured Acidobacteriaceae bacterium
CGCTGCTCATCGACAACCACATGCAGTTTGGCCACGCCTGCATCTATCTCGGCATCGACGGCACCGGCTTTCACTTCCAGGAGCTTGTCCGCAACGTCAACCGTCTCGACAGCGAATTGCTCACCGGATTCATCGCCAAACACCCCGATGGTCTCCATGTTCTGTCGTCGCCCGACATTGGCCACGACGCCCGCGCCATGAACGCCGACGACGTCGCCAGCACCCTCGATTTTCTTCGCACCGAGTACGACTATATCGTCGTCGACTGCGCCGCCAACCTCGATGCCACCAACGTCGCTGTCATCGCCGCCTCGTCCCAGGTCTACGTCGTCGCCACGCCGGAGATCAGCGCCATCCGCGACCTTTCCCGCTACGCCGACGATCTCGTTCGCATCGACAACACCACCAACAAGGTCAAGGTCGTGCTCAACCGCTACTCCTCGCAATTCGCCGTGAGTCTCGACCAGATCGAAAAGGCCATCCGTCTCCCGGTCTCCTTCACCATCCCGAACAGCTTCGTCGAACTCGTCCGCTCCGTCAATCTCGGCGTTCCCGTCAGCGCCGACCAAAAATCTTTCTTTACCGAAGAGATCCGCAAATGGTCCAACTCGGTCGTCGGCGTTCAGGAGCCGGCGGCACAGACCACCGACGCCACGGCCGCCGGCTCGACCAACCTGCTCAAGCGGCTTGAAGCGAAGCTCGGCTCCTGGCTCGATCTCGGCATTCTTTCACCAAAGAAGAGGGCTTAACCCGTGGCGGAAAGCATCGTCATTCCCCAGCGCAACGGCAACTCCTCCGCGCCCATTCCACGCATGGCTCGCGGCGTTGCCGAATCCGTCCAGCAGCAGATCAAGTCCGCCGTCCACAAGGACCTGATTAAGCGGCTTGATCTCGAAAAGCTCAACGACATCAAGGCTACCCGCGGCGGCCAGCAGCAACTCTTCGCCACCATTCAGCAGCTGCTCGGCGAACAGGATGTCCCGCTCAGCGCCCTGGAGCGCGATCGTCTCTCCCAGGAGGTCATGAACGAGGTCTTCGGCCTTGGCCCGCTCGAGCCGCTGCTCAACGACCCCACTATCAACGACATCCTCGTCAATACCTTCTCCAGCGTCTACGTCGAGCGTAAGGGCGTCTTGGAAAAGACGGATATCAGCTTCAAGGATAACCGGCACCTCCTCCAAATTATCGACAAGATTGTCTCCAGCGTCGGCCGGCGCGTCGAGGAGTCCTCGCCGAGGGGCGCCGCCCGCCTGCTCGACGGCTCCCGTGTCAACGTCATCATCCCGCCCCTCGCCGTCGACGGTCCCATCCTCTCCATCCGACGCTTCGGCAAATCGCCGCTCATGGCGGAAGATCTCGTCCGCACCCGCATGCTGACCGCGCCCATGCTCGAGGTCCTCTCCGCCGCCGTGCGCGCCCGCCTGAACATCATCATCTCCGGCGGCCCCGGGGCCGGCACAACCACCCACCTGAACAACCGTTCCGGCTTTATCTACCAACGCGAGCGCCTCGGGACCATTGAGGACTCCGCCGAGCTCCAGCTCAAACAAGATCACGTCGTCCGTCTCGAAACCCGTCCGCCCAACGTGGAAGGAAAAGGTGCCATCAAGCAGCGTGAACTCGTTATCAACGCTCTGCGCATGCGCCCCGATCGCATCATCCTCGGCGAAGTCCGCGGCGAAGAAACCCTCGACATGCTCCAGGCCATGAACACAGGCCATGACGGCTCCATCACCACCATCCACTCCAACACCCCGCGCGACGCCATCGCCCGCATGGAAACGATGGCCATGATGGGCGACGTCCGGCTCTCCGATAAGGCCATTCGCTCCCAGATCGCCTCCGCCGTCCACCTGATCGTGCAGGTCTCCCGCATGGCGGACGGCACACGCCGCGTCACGTACATTACCGAACTCACCGGTGCCTTCAGCGAAACGGTCACCATGCAGGACATCTATCTCTTCGAGAAAAAAGGGCTGGACGCGACCAACCGGGTGCGTGGCCGGTTCCATGCCACCGGCGTCGTCCCCAAGTTCACGGAGAAGTTGACCGCCGCCGGCATCACCCTCTCCCCCGGTCTGCTCGACCACTCCATGGAGATCTGACCAGAAGGAGGTCCAGTGCTGCTCATCTTCGCTTTCCTCATCACTTCGGCCCTCCTGATGGGACCCCTGCTGCTGCTCGGAAAGCCATCCGACGAAGATAAGAAGCTCCAGGCGCGCTTTGCCGGCATCCGCGCCAAGGGAGCGGGAGGCCTGGTCCTCAGCGAGGAGGGCAACCTCCTGATGGCCGCCCAACCGGAAGCGACCAACTGGTTCGAATCCATGTTTGCGCGGCTGGCGCTCGCGGAAAAGTTCAAGCCGCTGTTTCTCCAGGCAAACAGCCAAACCACAGTCCGTAGGCTCTTGCTCACTTGCCTCGCCGCCTACCTTGGCGCGGCGCTTCTTGTCTTCCTCTTCCTACCCGTGCGAGCCGTCGCGCTGCTTGGCGGACTCGGCGGAGCATACATCCCCATCCTTCTGCTTCAGCTTCGCCGCAAACGACGCATCGCCGCCTTCAACAAGGCGCTTCCCGAATGCGTCGAGATGATGTCGCGCTCCCTTCGCGCCGGCTACTCGCT
>CAXTWP010000022.1:2630-3976 GCA_964247945.1 uncultured Acidobacteriaceae bacterium
CATCAGCATCGTCGCCGAAAATGCCGTCGAACCCGCCCGGTCCGAATTTGCCGAAGTCTTCCGTAAGCAGAACTTCGGCCTTCCGCTCCGCGATGCTCTCATGGAGCTTCTCGACCGCGTCCCCTCGCAGGACCTGCGCGTTCTCGTTACCGGCGTGCTCGTGCAGAAGGACACCGGCGGCAATCTCGCCGAGATCCTCGACCGCATCGTCGCCGTCATCCGCGAGCGCCTGAAGATCCAGGGCGAGATCCGCACCCACACCGCGCAAGGCCGCATGACGGGCTGGGTCCTCTGTTCGCTTCCCATTGTCATGCTGCTGGTCATCAACTTCATCAATCCCGGCTACTCCAAGGCCCTCACCGACAACCCGCTAGGGCGCAAGCTGCTCTACGCGGGCCTTGGACTGCTCGCCGTCGGGGCCTTTATGATCCGCCACATTGTCAGCTCCGTCGAGGTCTAGCCACATGGAACCGCTCCTGTTGTTTGCCGCGTCCTTCACCGTCTGCTGTGCCCTCGGCCTGCTCGCGCTGCCCATGATGATCGCCCCCTCCAAAGACGCCGAGCGGCTCCTCCGCATCGTCCAAAGCAGCCGTCAAGACCGCCGGACCGTCGGCAGCCGCGAACGGCTGCAGGCGCGTCTGCTCGGCTACGCAAGCTCTCTGCGCAGTAAATTGCGCTTAACGGAAAATATTCAGATCAAGCAGCGGCTCGTCCAGGCAGGCGTTCGCGGCCAAAGAGCCAGCGACCTGTTCTTCGCCTTTCAGGCGGCCGGCGTCCTGCTCGGCGTCCTGGGTGCCAGTTTCATTCCCGACAACACGCTGTTTTGGATCATGGCCGCGGGGGTCATCGGCTTCATGTCTCCGGATTTCTGGCTCACCGCCGCCGTGAAGCGCCGCCGCGAGCGCATCCGCAAAAGCATTCCCGACGCCGTCGACCTGCTCGTCATCTGCGTCGACGCCGGTCTGGGCATGGACCAAGCCCTCCTTCGCGTCGGCGATGAACTCGACGTCAGCCATCCTGAGATCAATCAGGAGTTCACCCGCATTAACCTCGAACAGCGCGCGGGCACGCCCCGCATCGATGCCTGGAAGGCGATGGCCGAGCGTACCAAGATCGACGAGTTTTCGGCCTTCGTGACCATGCTCACCCAGACCGACCGCTTCGGCACGCCCATCCTCAAGGCCCTTGTCACCTTCTCCGAAGACCTTCGCCTCAAACGGCGCCAGCTCGCCGAGGAAGCCGCCGCCAAGACCAAGATCAAGATCATCTTTCCCCTGGTCTTCTGCATCTTTCCCTGTATCTTTATCGTCCTGCTCGCGCCCGCCCGGTTGAGCATCGCCGGCGGC
>CAXTWP010000022.1:3986-4855 GCA_964247945.1 uncultured Acidobacteriaceae bacterium
TAAGAACATGGGCAACTGAGGCAGTTTTCGATTGCTGAAGAGAAGGATTGCTCTTCTGTTTGTCGTTTCGGAAAGGAATCTGCGGTTGCTTGCACTTGCTTATCCTGGGCGCGGCGAACTCTTCTAACCGGCCACCCGCACGGAAAGGTACTGTTTGGCAAAGGCTTCCGCAGGAACCGGCTTGCTGTACAAATACCCCTGTCCCCACTCACACCCCAGCGAACGCAGAAGCTCTTCTTGCTCCGGCGTCTCGATCCCCTCGGCGATGCTCGCCAGCCCAAGCGATCTCGCCAGACTTAAGATCCCCCGAACGATGTTGATGGCCTGCTCATTGCCCACGATCTTCTGTAAAAACGACCGATCGATCTTCAACGTGTCGAAGGGAAGCTCGTAGAGCTGCTTGAACGAGCTGTAGCCCGAGCCAAAGTCGTCCATGTGCAGCCCAATGCCGATCGCCCGTAGCGAGTCCATCGCCCGCGCGCTCTCGGCCACATGACGCATCAGCGCGGTCTCAGTGATCTCCATGCACAACACCGAAGGGGGCAAGGCAAAGCGCGCCAGCGTCGCCTTGACGCTGTGAAGCAGCGTATCCGACGGGAACTTGTCCGCCGAAACGTTGACGCTCATGTGCCAGGACAAGCTGAGCGGCCACTCCTTGCGCCAGGCGGCGATCTGCTCGGCCGCGGTCTCAAGCACCCACGTGTCGATCTCCGCGACGATCCCCATCCCTTCCGCCAGCGGGATAAAGTAGTCCGGCGCGACTAGCCCAAGTTCCGGATGCTGCCAGCGCACCAGCGCCTCGCAGCCGACCACTTCGCCGCTCCGCAAACTAATCTGGGGCTGGAAGAAGAGGCGCATCTCGCCCCGTG
>CAXTWP010000022.1:4865-7574 GCA_964247945.1 uncultured Acidobacteriaceae bacterium
GATCGGCATTGTGCAGAAAGCTCTCCGGCGTCTTGAACGTCGGCGCGGCCATGGCGATGCCGATGCTTACGCGCGGCTCCAGGCGCTCTCCCTCGACCTCAATCGGGGCCGCGATTGAGGCTTGCAGCCGCTTGGCCACGGCCTCCGCTTGACGTGCGTTTTTTACGCCGTCCACCAGCACCACGAACTCGTCTCCACCGAACCGCGACACGATCGAATCCTTGTTGTGCCGCGTGCTCGCGAGCGCGGCGCTGATCCGTTCCGCCACGGTGATCAGCACGCGATCGCCCGCCGTCAACCCAAAACGCTCATTGATCTGTTTGAACTGGTCGAGATCGACGAACAATACCGCAAAGTTCCACTTGTTCGTCGCTTCACTTCGCCGGATCACGCGCAGCAGCCGGTCATGCAGACCCAGCCGGTTCGGCAGCCGCGTCAACGCGTCGGACATCTTATCTTCCGTCACGTCCATCAGCGTACCCGCCATGCGCATCACGGTGCCCCGGTCGTCTCGTTGCGAGATCCCGCGCACCAGCACCCAGCGCCATGTGCCGTCGGCCGCCTTCACCCGATGCTCGTTGCGAAAAGGCAGGCTCTGTCCGTTGATCTGCTTCGCGATCTCTTCCATCACAATCGGGTAATCATCGGCATGGATGCGCTCGGTCCAGTGCTCGACCGTAGCGACGCACTCCGTCGACCCCAGACCGAGAATGCGCTGCCACTGCGCCGAGTAGTACGCCTGCTTGTGCAGAAGGTTCCAGTCCCATACCCCGTCCTGCGTCGCCCGCGTTACCAGCGAGTGCCGGAACTCCTCCGTCATCTCCGAGACCATCTCCGCCAAGGTCGCCAGGATCAGCTTGTCAGCGTCGCTGAAGTTCTCTCGCGGTCGGGTGTCCGCGACGCAGAACGACCCTATATGATAGCCGTCGTGGGTTATGAGCGGCACCCCCGCGTAAAAACGCAGCTTCAGCCCGCCATGCACCAGCGGGTTGTTCCGAAACCGCTCGTCCTTCAGCGTGTCGTGCACCACCATGATGTCCTTGCCCAAGATGGTGTACGCGCAAAACGCCGACTCGCGGGGCATCTCCTGCACGTTCGTCCCTTGCGCCGCCTTGAACCATTGCCGCGAACGGTCCACAAACGACACGAAGGAGTACCGTGTGCCGAAGATGGATGCGGCCAGCTGTGTGATTCGGTCGAACGCGGCATCGCGGCCGCTGTCAAGGATTCCAATCTGATAAAGCGCACAAAGCCGATCCGCTTCGTTGATCGGCATAGGAGGCGCGGTCTGAAGTGGGGTAATCAGCGCGCGCATACTCATCCATAGTTTATCGGCACGGAACGTTGCTGGGTTAGCCGCTTCGCCGCTATCTCTTTCCTCCGCGCTATGCTGCAAGGATGGAACCTGTGACCCACCTCCTCACCGGAGCGTGCCTGGCCCGCGCCGGCCTGAACCGCAAGGCCGCCTACGCCACCCTCGCCATGACCCTCGCCGCCGAAGCCCCCGACCTTGACACCCTGTGGGGCGTCGCCGGGCCTGTCGTCGGCTTTCAGCATCATCGCGGCTGGACGCACACCTTGCTCGGCCTTCCGTTTGAGGCGCTCTTCATCACCGCCCTCATTTGGTTGTTTCATCGCCGACGGCTCAAACGCCATGCCACAACAAAAGCCCCTGTTCGCTGGTCACTCCTCTGGCTCTTTTGCCTCCTCGCCCTGCTCAGCCATATCCTGCTCGATTGGACCAACAACTACGGCGTCCGCCCCTTTTTCCCCTTCAACCCGCGCTGGTACGCCGGCTCTTTCGTCTTCATCTTTGAGCCGGTCATGCTTCTCTTGTTGCTCATCGGCCTCTTCGCACCCTCTCTCTTCGGACTCATCAACAGCGAAGTCGGCGCGCGGCGGCAAACCTTTCGCGGGCGTGGCTGGGCCATTGCCGCCTTGCTTGCGGTCGGCGCCCTCTGGGGCTGGCGCGCCTTCGAGCACGGCAAAGCCCTGGCCCTCGCCGCCGGTGCCGACATTCAGAACATCAATGACACCGGCAGTGCACCAGTCACCCGCGTCTTCGCCAGCCCCGCTCCCATCAACCCCTACATCTGGCACGTCATCATCGACATTCCACCGGCCTACCAACTCGGCCTTGCCGACACCCTCCACAATACCCTCGCCACTACTCCCGACGACCTTCTCTACAAGTCCCCAACCACCCTCTTCACCCTTCCCGCCAAGCGCAGCCGGCTCGGCGAGGCCTATCTCGACTGGTCCTCCTTTCCCCTTGTCACCGACATCGGCCCCGACGGCGACGGCCTCACCGAGGTCACCTTCCGCGACCTGCGCTTCATGTACGACACCACCTTTCTCCGCGGCCGTGAGCACCCCCCGCTGGGGGGCACCGTATACCTCGACCAGGACCGCCGAATAAAACTGATGGAGATGGACGGCCGCCCGCAGCGCTGAGCCGACCGCCACCCTGCGGGAGAACGGGTTGACCCCCGGCCCGCAAACCCACAGAATGAAGGTAAGGCACCACGCCTTCGCGCCCGAGATCGAGGTTCCACCCATGTCCGCCTACCTGGTTCTGCTCTTCGCGGTCCTGAGCCGCATTCTTCCGTCTACCTTCCACACCACCAGCGTCGGCTTCACCGCGGTCGGCGGAGGCCTGCTCTTTTTCGGTGCCCGCCGCACCCGGCGGCAGGCTGTCTTCGCCGTCCT
>CAXTWP010000022.1:7584-16802 GCA_964247945.1 uncultured Acidobacteriaceae bacterium
CCTCGCGCTCGCCCTGACGGATTACTACCTGACGACAGTCGTGTACAGCTTCCCCTTTCACGCCGGCTCCTATCTCACCACCTGGGCCTGGTATGCCGCCGTTTGCCTCTTCGGACACGCGATCCTCACCGGCAAACCTTCCGCCCTGCGCGTGGGCGGCGCGGTCCTTGCCTCCTCCACCTCCTTCTTCCTGCTCTCGAACTTCATGGTCTGGACCGGCGGCATGTACAGCCACACCCTCGCCGGCCTGGGTGCCTGCTACGTCGCGGCCATCCCCTTCTACGCCAACGACGCCATGTCCACCGCGATCACAGCCGGCGCGCTCTTCGGTCTGCCCGCCCTGGCCGCTAACATCGCCGAAAGCCTCCGCACCGCCGACGACCGTAACCTTCCATTCGCCTGAGCTCCTACGCTGCTAGAATCATCCGAAGCCATGACCACCGCCTCTCCAAAGCTTCGCCACAAGGGCCGCCTCATGTCGGCCTCCGAGATCGAGCGCACCCTCGTACGCCTCGCTCATGAGATCGTCGAGCGTAACGAAGGCGGCGCGAACCTGGGCCTGGTCGGCATCAAGCGCCGCGGTGTCCCGCTCGCGCAGCGCCTAGCCGCGCTCATCGCCAAGATCGAAAAACATCCCGTCGACATTGGCACCCTCGACATCTCCTTCTACCGCGACGACCTTTCGACCGCCGGTCCCCGCCCCGTCGTCGTCCCCGGGGAACTCGGCTTCGAGATCGCCGGCCGCGACATTGTCCTCTGCGACGACGTGCTCTACACCGGCCGCACCATCCGGGCCGCGCTGGACGCGCTCTTCGCCCACGGCCGCCCCAAGAGCGTCCAGTTGCTCGTCCTGATCGACCGCGGCCACCGTGAGCTGCCCATCATGGCCACCTTCACCGGCCGCACCATCCCCACCTCCAGCCGCGAGATCATAGAGGTCAAGTTGAACGAGATTGATACCGACGAGCAGGTGCTCCTGGTCGAGCTGGTCGACTAGCTGCCGTTATGGACCTAATCTCGCGATGCACTCCTGATGACTTCACATCCTTTTGTAACCCACTTACGGGTCTTCCGGTAAGCCGAATCTGGCAGGGCTATGGCTCCGCTATCTTTGTTCAATTCGGCAAGCTTACTTCTACCAGGAAGCGTGACGGACAACCCGGCTCACCTCGGGGCGAGTGGAGCCTCTTTGTCGCATGGAGCTGGCGCATAGAGGGCAAGCGCCGTATCTGGTGCGGTGGTTGGAGTGACGGAGAGCGTTGGCCGCGCGCTTTTGCCCGGCTACGTGGCGCGAATGTGCTCTCGTTATCTCTCTACGGTAGATTGCCAGAAGTCGATCTGGCACTGAGTAATGGACTCCATCTTGTTTCCAGCATGACTGCGGAGGGAGATCCTGCATGGCATCTTAGTAAACGACGGGATGGTCACTCGATTTCAGTTGGCGTCGTAGCTGGCCGCCTTTACTTCGACGAAGAAACGGCAGAGCTGACATCCTGACCTCTTTCCCCCATCCCGGCTCCCTCCTCACTGTCGACGCACTCCCCGTCTCCGAAGTCGCCGCAATCCTCGCCCTCACCGCCCGCCTCGCCGCGATGAGTCCAGCCGAACGCGCCGCCATCCTCCAGTATCGCCGCGTCGCCCTGCTCTTCTACGAGTCGAGCACCCGCACCCGCACCTCGTTCGAGCTTGCCGCCAAGTCGCTCGGCGCAACCACCACCCTCGTCTCCGACAAGTCCTCCTCCATCGAAAAAGGCGAGTCGCTCAAGGACACCGGCCTCACCCTCCGCGCGCTCGGAGCCGAGTGCATCATCCTGCGCCATCCGTCCTCCGGCGCGCCGCACCTGCTGGCGAAGGTCACGGGCCTGCCCGTCCTCAACGCCGGCGACGGGATGCACCAGCACCCCTCGCAAGCCCTCCTCGACCTCCGCACCATCCTGACGCGCCTCCATCTCGATCCCACCGCCGCGCACGAGACGAGCCTCAAAGGCGTCACCGTGGTCATCACCGGCGACATCCGTCACTCCCGCGTCGCCCGCTCGAACGCCATGCTGCTTCCCCGCCTGGGCGCACGCGTCATCCTCTGTGGCCCCGAGCCGCTGCCGCCCAACGAAGCCCTCAGCCTTCATCCCGCGATCAAGATCGTCCGCGACTTCGACGCCGCCCTCGTCCAAGCCACGGCGGCCCCGAGCGGAAGCGTGGTCATGATGCTCCGCATCCAGCGTGAGCGCCTCCACAACCTCGACCTCGATCTGGCCGACTACATTGCCCGCTATCAGCTCACTTCCGAGCGCCTTCGGACCAACGCCCCGAACGCCGTTGTTCTCCATCCCGGCCCAATGATCCGCGGCCTGGAGATCGAGGGTGAAGTCGCCGACAGCCCCAACTCCGCCATCGAAGAGCAGGTGACTCACGGTCTGGCCATCCGCTCCGCCCTGCTCGTCCGCGCGCTTAAAGCGACAACAGGAGCGACTGCATGAGTAACCCGCCCGACCTTCTCATCCGGCATGCTCACGCTATCGATCCTGCAACAGGTCTCGACGCCCCCCGCGACCTCCTCCTCCAAAACGGTCGCATTGCCGCCATCGAACCCCCAGGCATACTCCCCGCAGGCCCGGTCGAACTGGACGCCACGGGTCTTATCGTCGCCCCCGGCCTGATCGACCTCCACGTTCACCTCCGCGAACCCGGCCAGACTTGGAAGGAGACCATTGCCACCGGCACCCGCGCCGCCGCCGCCGGAGGGTTCACCACCGTCGTCGCCATGCCCAACACCCTTCCAGTTAACGACACCGTCGAAAAGCTCCAGTGGATGCTCTCGCCCGACCGCAGCCCCGCCATCCACCTACTCGCGATGCCCGCCGCCACCCTCGGCTCGCTCGGCGAGACCCTCTCCGACTACGAGGCCCTCGCCCGCGCCGGAGCCGTCGGCTTTACCGACGACGGCAAGCCAATCCTGAACGATCGGGTCATGCGCGCGGCTTTAGTAGCGGCGGCACGGGTCGGCCTTCCCATCTCCCAACACGCCGAAGATACGCGCATCTCTCCCTCCTCTGGCGTCCATCACGGCCCGGTCGCCTTCCGCCTCGGTCTGCGCGGCATGGCCGTCGAAGCCGAGTCCTCCATCGTCGAACGCGACCTCCAACTCCTCCGCGACATCGAGCGCGTTGAAAAGCTCCGCCCGCACCTCCACGTCCAGCACGTCTCCACCGCCAAGGCCCTTGAAGCCATCCGCGAAGCCAAAGCCCAGGGGCTGCACGTCACCTGCGAGGCTGCCCCGCACCACTTCACCCTCACCGACGAGGCGCTGGACGTCCGTGCCAAGGGCAGACCAGCCTTCGACACGAACTGCAAGATGAACCCGCCCCTTCGCGCCGAAATTGACCGCCTCGCCGTCATCGAGGCACTCTGCGACGGCACCGTCGACTGCATCGCCACCGACCACGCCCCTCACGCCGCCCACGAAAAAGAGGTCGAGTTCGAGCGCGCGCCCAACGGCATCACCGGTCTCGAAACCGCCCTCGGCCTCGCCCTCCGCATTCTCCACCGCGACCGCGGCCTGCCGCTGGCCAAAGTCCTCGCCCTGATGAGCACCCATCCCGCCCGCCTGATCGGCCAGACCGATCGGGGCACCCTCACCCCCGCCACCGGCGCCGACCTCCTCCTCGTTCAGCCCGCCGCCGACTGGAACTACAACGCCGCCGCAAGCCTTTCCAAATCCAAGAACTCGCCTTTCGATGGCACGCTGATGGTAGGGAAAATCTCTGCCGCTATCCGCGAAGGCAAGATCGTATCCGGAAGCCTGTAGAGCAAAGTCGCAATTGTAGGGAGGCGCACTTGCTTCTTGTTGTCATTCCCGAACGATGCCTGCGTTTAGCCTCCGCGTCGTCTGGCAAACTGCTCTAAGTCGGCTAACCTAAAACGACGCAGCGATTTACCGTTTTAGCTTTAGCTGACGACCTTCGCGACATAATTCCAGTTGCGGAAGGTGGCTGATCCAGTACCGCACGCATATAAGGCCGGCCGCAGGTCGAGAAATCCGCCGAAAGCGTTCTGCTGAAAACAGGTTACGTCAAGGGAGCTGCGCACATGTTTCCACGTGCCGGACGGGTCGGCTCCCCCAACCCGGTAGTAAAAATCCACGGTCTGATCGTCGCTGACGCTGCGTAAGCTCGCGCGATTCGCCTGAACCACAGTCGTATTCGATTGACCTTTCGGGTGCGCATCCGGAGTCACGCGCAAACCGCAAACATGATTGCTGTCATAAAAGAGAAGCAATCCAGCCTCGCAACCCGTCGCAATCTCGACTTCGACTTCGATCGTGTAGCTTCGGTGCATGGCGGCGCGGGTCATCACGGAAGTGGTCGGGATGCTGCCGCCGTGAGCGGCGAGTGTGAGTGCGCCATCTTCGAGACGTATTCGCCCGGGATCGTAGCCCTTCCAAAACTGCCATTGCCAATCGAGAGTCTTACCTGGGAAGCCGGATACCGGCTCAGCCGTGGGACTCGAGCTAAGCGATGCCTTCGAGATCGGCTCTCCTCCCGTAATCCCCTCCGGCACCTTGAACCAGCCATCCGCGGTCCACGTCACGGGGAGCAACAGTATCTGTCTCCCGAGCGTCTGCAATCCGTTCTGGTAAGAATGTAGCGTCATCCACCAGGAACCATCGCCGTCATCCACCAGACGCCCATGCCCCTTCGACCACCATTTCTCTGCTTTACTGTACGTATGAACGATTGGATTGTGTGGCGACCACTCCCACGGGCCATCAATCGTGCGGCTGCGGGCGGAAAGCACCATGTGGCTTGTCGGTGGGCCTGAAGTCCCGCCCTCAGCAACGTTCAAATAGTAGTAACCGTTATGGAAGAGCAGCTTGGGTGCTTCCAGACAGTCGCATTCCACTTGCCAGCTTTCAGGTATTGGCCAGGTTTCAAGCAACTTGCGCGGCTTCTCCGTTACGGATAGTCCATCGGCGGAGAGCTCCGCCATGGAACCACCCGCTATATATAGAACGCGCCGGCCTTCGGGAGTGGCCCCGTGCGTTGGATCGATTCCATGCACTCCCAGTGAGACCGGCTTGCTCCACGGTCCCAGTGGAGCGCTCGCGGTCACCACGAAGATCTCACCGTTGCATGGATAGTAGATGTAGAAGAGCCGTTTATATTCGCACAGGAACGGAGCCCAAACCGCTCCATAATACTGATCGAGAGCCGCTCCAGCGACCTGCCAGTGCACCAGATCGGTGGAGTGCCAGATCAGAAGGCCGGGCGTGTAGTGGTCGGTCGTATGAACGAGGTAATAGTCCTTACCCACGCGGATGGCACCCGCATCGGGATGATCGCCCGCGATCACAGGGTTCAGGTAGGTTCCCGGCTTGGCCGGCGGCAAAGCAAGGGACAACCGCGGCCGGGTGAAGAGTTCGGTGGCCGCCACCGACCCACCGAGCCGAACAAACTGCCGTCGTGACCAAAAATGATTCATGACATCGAACCTCAGATGGTGAGTGTACCTTGGATGGTCGCCGTAGACCGTTGCTACCCAGACTGATCAAGAATGCTCATTCGCTTCGCCACGGTCGAGATCACGTCGAGCGCCCGGTCGATCTCCGCCCGCGTATGCTCACTGGTCATGATGGTTCGCACCCGCGCCTTGCCGTCCGGCACGGTCGGAAAGGCGATCCCCGTGGCCATCACGCCCGCCTCAAACAGTGCCCGCGAAAACTCCATCGTCCGCCGCCCGTCGCCGCTCAGGATCGGCGTGCTAGGCGTCTCGCTCTTAGGGGTAGTCCCCCCCCCGACATCAAAGCCCGCGCCCGCCAGCTGCTCCTTGAAGTACCAGGTGTTGGCCCAAAGCCGCTCAATGCGCTCCGGTTCGCTCTCAAGCAGGTCGAAGGCCGCGATGCACGTGGCGGCAACGCTCGGCGGATGCGAGGTCGAAAACAGAAACGGTCGCGCTCGATGGTAGAGGTAGTCGATGAGATCGCGCGAGCCGCAGACGTACCCGCCGAGCGAGGCGATCGCCTTCGACAGCGTCCCCACCTGCACATCCACCTTGCCATGCGCGCCGAAGTGGTCGACCGAACCACGACCGTTCCTTCCCAGCACTCCACTCGCATGGGCATCGTCCACCATCATGATCGCACCGTACTTCTCCGCCAGATCCGCCAACTCGCCGACCGGCCCAATGTCCCCATCCATGGAAAACACGCCATCGGTGATGATTAGCTTGCGTCCCGGCTCATGCTCCACCTCGCGCAGCAACTCCTTGCAGTGGGCCACATCCTTATGCCGGAAGACCTTGATCTTCGCCTTGGACAGCCGCGCGCCGTCGATGATCGAGGCATGGTTCAGCTCGTCCGACAGGATGAAGTCCTCCTTGCCCAGGATCGACGACACCGTTCCCGCGTTCGCCGTAAACCCGGATTGAAAGACCACGCACGCCTCAACGTTCTTGAAGGCGGCAATCTTCTCTTCCAGCTGCATGTGGATGCGCATCGTCCCCGCGATCGTCCTTACCGCGCCCGACCCGACGCCGTACTTCACTGTCGCCGCTATCGCCGCTTCGCGCAGCCTGGGATGGTTGCACAGGCCCAGATAGTTGTTGGACGCCAGGTTGATCACCCGACGCCCGTCATACGTGCACACCGGCGCCTGCTCATCCTCCAGCACCCGCAGCTTGAAGAACGTCCCCCGCTGCTTCAGGTCATCAAGCTGCGCGGTGAGGTGGGCGAGTTGGGGGCGAAGCGTGGTTACGGGAGTCATGCCACTATCTTAAACCTTCCTTGGTGGCCACGCCGAATGGTATCTAATCGCTACAAGGGCGGCATGGCCGATCCGGAAAGAGGACCGCACGATGATCTCTCGATTGGCAGCACGATCTGCACCCATGCTTATGGTCGCCTTGGCCCTTCTCGCCGGCTGCAAGTCCAAGCAGCAAGTGGCCATCGAGCAGGCAAAACAGCAGGCGGCGCTCACCGGCCAACCGCAGCAGGTCGTATCCGTCGATAAGAATGGGACCACCACAACAACCATTCAGCCGCCCACCCCCGGCGGCACAGCCCAGACCGTCACCACCACCTTCCAGCCCGCGACGGCTCCGGCGTATGGCATCCAGTCAACGGTACCGAATCAAAACGCGGCAGTCGCAACCACCAGTCCAATCGCCGCGCCCGTTCCCTCGGTCGACGTTCCCGCCGGCACCAGCCTTGCCATCCGCCTCAACCAGCACATCAGCGTCAAAACAACCCCCGCCGGGGCACCCTTCACCGGCGAAGTAGTCGAGCCAGTCGCCGGCGTTGACAACCACGTCCTGATCCCACAAGGCGCGCGCGTCGAGGGCATCGTCGACGCCTCGCACCGCCGCGGCCACTTCAAGGGCCGGTCCATTCTAGAGTTGCGCCTTACCGCCCTTTACCTCAACGGCAACCGCTACCCCATCGACACGCACGATGTCGCTCGCACGAAGAAGGGCAAAGGCAAGCGCTCCGCCGCTTTCATCGGTGGCGGCGCCGGAGTGGGTATGTTGATCGGTGGTGTGGCCGGCGGCGGCGTCGGTCTGCTCGCCGGTGGTCTTGCCGGCGCAGGCGCAGGCACCGCCCTCGGTGGCCTTACAGGAAACCGGGACCTCGACATACCGGCCGAGTCCATCATCCGCTTCAAGCTGGCGGACGACATCGTCCTCCAACGGTAAACGCGACCCGTTCTCTACGATACGAGGTGCTCGGCGACCAGCCGTCGCGCTTCCGCCAGTATCGCCGCATCCTCGCCGCACCCGGCCAGCCAGTGCATCGCCGGCTCCCGTCGAAACCACGTCCCCTGCCGCTTGGCGTAATTCCGATGCCCCTGTTGTGCACGGGCAATCGACTCTTCTCGGGAGCATTCGCCCCGCAGCACCGCCAGCGCCTCCGCATAGCCCAGCGACGATAGGGGCCTGCACTCCCAGCCGTACCGCGCCACCAGACCCGCGGTCTCTTCCACCAGTCCGCGGTCGAACATGGCAGCAGCCCGCGCATTGATCCGCTCATACAGCCGCTCCCGCGCCGGAGCCAGGCCCAGCCGCAGAATGCGATAGCCTGTCAGCGCATCCCGTCCCTTCTGCCATTGTTCGGTCATTGGCGCACGCGCGGCGAGCGAAACCTCAATCGCCCGCACCACCTTCGGAACATCGTTGGCATGGATGCGCGCCGCAGCCGCGGGGTCGCACCGCCGCAGCAGCCGGTGCAGGTAGCCCGCTCCCCGCGCTTCCGCAGTTCGCCGCAGTCGTTCCCGCAAACCCTTCCGTTCCGCCGGAGCCGGAAACAAACCCTCCAGCAGCGCCCGCAGATACAAGCCGGTCCCCCCGGCAACGATCGGCACCTTCCCTCGCTTACAGATCTCCTCCAGCGCCGACCGTGCCAGCCGGCTGTAGTCCCCCGCCGTGCAGGGCTCGTCCGGGTAAAAGACATCGAGCATATGGTGCGGAAAAAGCGCCCGCTCCTCCGGCGACGGCTTGGCCGTGCCAATCTCCATCCCTCGGTACACCGCCACCGAGTCGCAGCTGACGATCTCGCCGCCAAACTCCTCCGCCAACCGCAGCGCGAGTGCCGTCTTTCCACTCGCCGTCGCCCCCGCCACCACAAGCAACGGCGTCTCTACCAAAGCCGCCACCACCCGGGCGTAAACACGTGGTGGAACCCCGCTCGACCGATGCTGAATATAAGAACCACAAGGGCAATCACGAGCAGGCCGCGAATCTGGCTTCGCCGCTCGTCGGTCTTCGCCGAGTCGCCTCCAACGGGTTTTACATCCGTATGTGTTGCCACGTTTGCGCTCACTTTGCTTAGATCGTCACGGCTGCGTCGGTGTGTCCCTGCCGGACCGCCGCGGTCAATGCATCCCACAGCGCGCTGACCTTGCGGATGTTCAGCGTGCCGCCCTTCGGTTTCTTTGGAATCAGAAAGGTCCAACCGTTCAGGGGTGTCAGGTTCCAGCGCTTCAGGTCCACCCCGACGGCGTCGTCCAACTCCGCGTGAACAGCGACCATAAACAGCCACGCCACATTTCCCCGACCCCACCCTATCCGGAAATTGCACGCAAAGACCTCAACGCCATGCCAGGGTCCACGCAGAAACGTGCTCATCTCGTTCAGACTGCGATTGCCATAGGCCGCCCGCGGCACCGCGATCGGCGACTGACCTCCCCGCTGGTAGGAAAGGCCGCCTGCCGCCGCGAACCGCGTGAACC
>CAXTWP010000022.1:16812-17959 GCA_964247945.1 uncultured Acidobacteriaceae bacterium
CTTAAAGCCGAGCCACACTGCGGTACAAGCGACAAAGATGCATACGGCCAGCAACGGCAGGACGATGATCGGTAAGTTTTCCATGGCAAATTGTAGCTTGCCTGCCTCGTCGCCCAGGCAAGGGGAAGGGCCGGTGCCTGTTGCCTGTTACTCCTGTTTCTGGTTCACCAGGTAATGAATCCGCAGCACCAGATTCGGACCCTTGAACTCATTCGGCAGGGCGGGGAACTGGCCCACGCCGGTGATCGATCCCCACGCCGCTCGGTTCAACGCGTCGTCATGGGTCGAGCCTTCCAGCACGAGGCCATCGTGTACCCCGTCGTTCACATGGATCTTGCCATCCGGCATGATCGTGATCCGCAGTTGCGTCACGCCCTGCTTGTTCAGCGGCGGTCGCGCCTCTTCCGGGATCAGCGGAATCCAGGTGTTATAGATCTGGCGCATAATCTTTTTCAAATACGGTTGGAAGTCGACGCCCATCGTGTCCGACAGAATGTCCACACCCGTACCGACGCCGACATGGGTGGGGGTCGTGCCGCTCGACTCGGCGCTCCCACCGCCGCGGTTCTTCGCCGCGCCCTGCATGGCCTCGCGGATCGAGTCCCCCGCGGTCTGGTTCTGCCCGCCGAAGTTAGGCGAGGGCTTGGGAGCGTCGGGGATCGTCGCAAGCACCGGCGGCGCGGGCGGAGCCGGACGCGGCGGCGGCAAAGGGGTCGGTTGCGCTTGCTGCGGTGTTGGCGCTGCAGGCGCGGGCTGAGGTTGCGGTGTGGCGGGCAACGCCTTCGCGGCAGCAGCCCGGCGCATCGCCTCCAGCGTCTTCTGGTCGATCTGCGGCCGCGGTGCCGGCTTCACCGTTGGCTTGGCCGACTTCGGCGTACTCTGGAGCGCCTTCGCGATGTCCGAAGGCATCTGCAGATTGGTAAGCTCCCGCTGTTTCAGCACCTCGGAAGGGTTCACCAGCCGCGGCTGGTGAAACAGCACCCGCGGACCGTAAAACAGGAACCAGCCCAGAACAATGTAGACAAAGACCGAGATGTAAATCGACTCACGGAACTGCGCCCGCGAACGCTCATCGTCGAGCGTATCCAGCAGATGCACCAGCTCGTGCTCTTCCATCTCTCCGAAGCGGCCCGTGCGCACCTTTACC
>CAXTWP010000022.1:17969-18236 GCA_964247945.1 uncultured Acidobacteriaceae bacterium
CGGAGGACTGGCCAGACTGGCTGGAAGGTTCAACCGGATTCGGCGGTGTTTCAAGAGTCGGCGCTGGCATCGGGGTAAGGGGTGAGACGTTCCATCCAGCGGGAAAGTTCGCGCAGTCCCGCCGCGACGCCGTCCTTCCATTTTCTCATTCTTTACCCGTTGCCCGGGATTATTCGCCGCCCGTTACACTAACCCAGTGACCTCACGCTTTCACCGCGATACCAAAGCCGTCGTCCTCACCATCAGCGACCGCTGCTTCCAGGGTAC
>CAXTWP010000023.1:0-2697 GCA_964247945.1 uncultured Acidobacteriaceae bacterium
GCCAGGCGGGCGTGCAGGCCCGCGGCGGAGTCCGGCTCGGGCACCGCGCCGCCTGAGACAGCAGCCACGCTCCGGCGAAGGAACCCCTTGCGCGAGCTGCCCGTCAGCACCGGCAGCCCAAACTGCCGCAGCTGCTCCAGCAGCGCGTGGATGGTGTAGTTCTCGGCTCCGCGCTTGCCGAAGCCGAAGCCCGGGTCGAGCACGATACGGTCGCTCGCCACGCCCGCCTTGCGCGCGGCCAGCAGCGCGTCGCGCAAGCCCGTGAGCACCACCGGCATCACCGCGACCGGCGGCAGCGGCGGCTGGCCCGCCCACTCCTCCGGCCGCCCTCGAGTGTGGGTGAGGATGACGCCGCAGCCGAGCGCCGCGCAGACGCCCGGCATCGCCGCGTCCCAGGTGAGGCCGCTGACGTCGTTGACGATCTCGGCCCCGGCCTCGACCGCCATCCGCGCCGTTCCCGCATGGTAGGTGTCGATGGAGAGGACAGCCTCGGGCCGGGCCCGCAGCACCGCCGCAAGCACCGGCAACACCCGCGCCTGTTCGGCCTCCGCCGATAAGGGAGTCGCGCCGGGCCGGGTGGACTCGCCCCCCAGATCGAGGATGTCGGCGCCCTCGTCGAGCATCGTCATCGCCCGCTCAACCGCCGCATCGATGGCCGGATGCAGGCCGCCGTCGGAGAACGAGTCGGGCGTGACATTGAGGATGCCCATGATCAGCGTGCGCGGCCCCAGGGCAAGCGTGCGCGTCCGCAGCTTCCAGCCAAACGGCGTCCGTGAGGTGAAGCCCATAGCTGATTCTAGCCAGTCGCGCTCGGCCCGGTGCTAGACTGCGGCCATGCTCCGTCGCGCGCTCACCTTTGCCGCTCTCGGCTGCCTGGCGCTCGCCGCCGTCTGCCAGCAGAGCCGGCGGCAACAGGCTCTTGGAAATCAAATCGCCGCGCTGCTCGCCGACCCCGCCGTCGCTCGCGACCACTGGGGCATCCTGGTCACCACGCTCGACGGCAAGCCGCTCTTCAGCCTCAACGAGGCGCAGCTCTTCCAGCCGGCGAGCAACGCCAAGCTGTTTACCACGGCGGCGGCCATGGCGCTGCTACGCCCGGAGACGACCTTCGAGACGCGCGTGGTCGCGCATGGAACTCTGACCAGCCCACAGACTCTCGAAGGAGACTTGTACCTGGTCGGTAGCGGCGAAGGAAACCTGTCTGGGCGCGCGCTGCCCTATGTGCCGCCGGGCACACAGCCGGGCAAGCCACCGGCCCCAACCGACCCGTTGCGCTATCTCGGGGAGTTGGCAGACCAGGTAGCCGCCACCGGACTGAGGACGGTCAGCGGAGCCGTCATCGGCGACGATCGGCTCTACCCCTACGAGCCGTACCCGGCCGATTGGGTGATCGACGACGCCGTGTGGGGGTACGGTGCACCCGTCTCGGCGCTGACGGTGCAGGATAACCAGATCGTGTT
Organism: uncultured Acidobacteriaceae bacterium; assembly: GCA_964247945.1. Classification (GTDB taxonomy): domain Bacteria; phylum Acidobacteriota; class Terriglobia; order Terriglobales; family Acidobacteriaceae; genus Edaphobacter. Next base: position 1,461 of record CAXTWP010000023.1, read on the forward strand.
GACGGTGAAGCCGGGCGCCAAGGCCGGCGATCCCGCCGCCATCGCGCTGGAGCCGGCAAGCGGCTACTACACGCTGGAGAGCAGGATGACGACGGGAGCGGCCAAGACCCCGAACACCGTGCACATCGAGCGCACCATCGGGTCCAAGACAGTGCGGCTGTACGGCTCGATTGCGGGGGATGCGGCACCCGATGCCGAGGAGATCGCCATTGAAGATCCGGCCGAGTACGCCGCCCAGGTCCTTACACAGATGCTGGCGGCCCGCGGCGTTGCGGTCACGGCACCGCCGCGGTCTCTGCATTGGCTACCGCAGCAAAGGCGCGGCTTTCTCGATCAGACGCGCGAGCCGATAGATACAGACCTCTTCAAGGGAACACAAGGAGGGGGCTGTTTTGATGAGGGCCGGCCAGATCTGGAGGCGCACGAGACGGTGTTGGCCACGCATCGCTCCGCTCCCTTGGGGCAGGATGTCGTCGTGACGAACAAGGAAAGTCAAAACCTGCACGCGGAGCTCCTGTTGCACAATCTGGGTAAGAGGCTGACGTGCGTCGGCTCGACCGCACAGGGGGCGCGCGTCATCCGGCAGTTCCTGCTCAACGCGGGCATCGCCCCAGACGACTTCGTCTTCTACGACGGATCGGGCCTGAGCGGACACGACCTCGTGACGCCACGCGCCACCGCCAGGCTGCTCCAGTACGCGGCCACGCAGCCCTGGTTCACCGCCTGGAAGGCGAGCCTGCCGGTCGGCGGAGTGGATGGGTCGCTCGAACACCGGTTTACGGCTGCGCCGCTGAAGGGCCACGTCTTCGCGAAGACCGGCACCCTCGGCGAGGCGCGCGCGTTGAGCGGCTACCTCGACTGCGCCGGCGGACGGACGGTCATCTTCTCCATCATGGTAGGCAATCACCTGCCCGGCACCGGCGCTGACCGCGACGTGATGGACCGCGTTGTGGCGGCGATCGCGGCGGCGAACTAGAATCAAGAGGTGAAGCTTTCCGTTGTCGCTATCAGCGTGGCCGCGCTGGCTCTGGCCGGTTGCAAGTCCATCCCGCCGCCCACGCCCTTGGCTCAGCTTGACGCTCAGCAGAGTCACGGCCACGCGGTCTTCCAGTCGCGCTGTGCCGCCTGCCACTACGACCGCCGCAACGGACCGCTGCACGGGCCATCCTTGCTCGGCACGTACAAGAAGGAATACCTGCCGAGCGGCGCGCCGGCAAACGATGAGCGGGTAACGGCA
>CAXTWP010000023.1:2707-17990 GCA_964247945.1 uncultured Acidobacteriaceae bacterium
CGATCCTGCATGGCCGCAACCAGATGCCACCCATGGCCAACTACCTGACGCGGGACGATCTGGATGACCTGCTCGCGTACCTGCATACCTTATGAGCGAGATGCTGAGGAGCGAGATCAAGGAGTCGCGCGGCAATCGCGCGGGACAGATGCTGCCCGGGATCGCGGGCATCTGCATGTTCCTCATCTTCATGACGATGATCAACGTCTACGCGGGGCTGCGCGGAGCCTACGGCGGGGGAGCGGCCAAGTACGCCATCGTTGCCTTGTGCACGCTGCTGGCGGCAGGTATCTTTGGGCTGCTGCGCCTGAAAAAGTGGGGATGGGCATTGGTGCTCGCGGGCTGCCTGCTGCTGGCCGCGGGCGACTTCTACTTTTACAGCAAGTCGCATATAGGGTTCTTCTTTGTACGGGGACTGTTCGCGCTGATCTTCTTCCTTTATCTGGCGCGGCAGGAGACGCGCGAGCGGCTGGTCTGACGCGCTTTACAATGGAGAGACGATGACGCCGCCTTCAGTCTCCATCGCACCTTCGGAGTTGATCCAGATCGACCTTGCGCCGCGCAGGCCCGCGCCGAAACCGGCGTGGCTCAAGGCGAAGGCACCGATGGGCGAGACCTTCCATGCGCTGAAGAAGCTGGCGCGCGACCTGAACCTCCATACCGTGTGCGAGAGCGCGCACTGCCCCAACATCGGCGAGTGCTGGAACCAGAAGTCGGCCACCTTCATGATGCTCGGCAACCTGTGCACGCGGCGCTGCGGCTTCTGCGCTGTGCCGAAGGGCCGCCCCAAGCCGATCGACCACGATGAGCCGCGGCGGGTCGCCTACGCCGTAGCGCAGTTGGGATTGGCCCATGCCGTCATTACAAGCGTCAACCGCGACGACGACAATGTCGGGGCCGCGCAGGCTTTTGTCAGCGTCATCCGCGAGATTCGCGCGCAGGCACCGGCCTGCCGGGTCGAAGTCCTCACCCCCGACTTTCAAGGAAATGAAGCGGCGCTGCGGCTCGTGGTGGCCGCGCGGCCGGAGATCCTGAACCATAACATCGAGACGGTCCCGCGGCTCTATCGGGTGGCGAAGAGCGGCGGGAGGTATGAGCGGTCGCTCGGCTTCTTAGAGAAGGCGAAGGCGATTGCGACCCAAGCAGGCGAGACGATCGTCACCAAGACGGGCATCATCGTCGGCATGGGTGAGGAGATGCACGAACTGCTCGCCGTCTTCCGCGATCTCGCCGCCCGCAAGGTCGACATCCTCACTATCGGCCAGTACCTTCGCCCCAGCCGGGACCACCTGCCGATGGCGCGCTTCTACACGCCGGAGGAGTTCGCGTTCCTCAAGCACCAAGCGCTGGCTATGGGCTTCCGGCATGTGGAGAGCGGCCCGCTCGTCCGCAGCAGCTACCATGCGCAAGAGCAGGCGGAGTCGACGGGGCTGGCATAATGCCGTCGGTTATTGTCCGATCGTTCGGCTACAATCGACAGTTGAGTCCGCCGCCCACCGCGGCCGCACGAGGAGAGACGCATGGCATCCGCAATGGCTGGTATCGAGGCGCTGAAGGGCGCGCACACCGAACTTAAGTCGCGCATGGAAAAGTCGGTTGACGACTTTCGCGCGCATCTGCTCTCGACCCGCACCGGCCGCGCCAACGTCCATATGCTCGATCAGATCAAGGTGGACTACTACGGCACGGACACGCCGGTGGCGCAGATGGGGCAGATCAGCACCCCGGAGCCGACGCTGATCCTCGTCCAGCCTTACGACATGAGCATGGTCGCGGCGATTGAAAAGGCCATTCGCACCTCAAGCGCGGGGCTGAACCCGATGACCGACGGCAAGGTGATCCGCGTCCCCGTTCCGCCGATGACGGAAGAGCGGCGCAAGGATGTGGTGAAGCAGCTCAATAAGACTCTCGAAGACCATAAGACTGCCATCCGCAATATCAGGCGAGACGGCAATGATCAGGTAAAGAAGGCGGCCAAGGACAAGCTGATCTCCGCCGATGACGAGAAGCGGGCGAACGACGAGATCCAGCAGCTGACGGACGCCGAGATACGGCGGATCGAAGACCTTTTCAAGGCGAAAGAGAAGGAAGTTCTGACGGTCTGAAGCTTATTGCGGCGTCCTGAAGACACCAGACACCGACACCCGCACCGCACTTCGGACGCGCCACCAGGCAGCAGCCAGCCGGACGGATGTAGTCCTGCTGGGCTGGCGCCGCATGGAAGTGCCGTCCGGTAGAGGTGCTCGGAAACACCAGGTCCAACCCCACGAGTGGGGTTGAAATCCCGTTTGCGCTTCGCATTCGGTTCCCAACCTGCGCTTCCAGGTCAGGAGTACCTTTTGCGAAACCGGGATCAAGCGGCAGTTCGTCTTCGGAGTAAACGGTCTTCACGGTCTTGACGCGGCCATGTACGACCGCCCGGACGACCTTCATACTGAGGTTCTCGAAGTCGATGTCTTCCCATTCGAGCGCCAGAACCTCTTCGGCACGAAGGCCGGTGCATTGGGCGACCACCACCATCGTCTGGTAGGATTCCGGCAGCAGAGCGAGAATCTGGAAATACTGCTCCACGGTAAGGATGATTGGCCTCTTCTGCCGCTTGCTGACGCCTTTGATTTCGACCAACTCCATTGGATTCCGCTGCCATTCGACCATCTCCCACAGCATGGCCTTCTCGTATAGGCGGTACATGACCGCCTTGATGTGGCCCTTGGTTTTGGGTGCGGCTTCCAGATCTCTGAGCCATTCTTGAATAAGCATCGGCTTCATCCGCGTGATGCGGGTGGTTCCCCATTTTCGCACGGACTCGCTTGATGACGCTGAGGTAGGAGATGACTGTCGAATAGCTCAGGTCACCATCCTTGAGATGCTCACCGGGCCGAATCTGCTTGATTTCCATCATGCGTTCGTCCTCGATAAACCGGTCAAGAATGGCGTCGAATGTCGGCTCCATCACGGCCAGGGTGGGGTTCTCTTGATTGAGTTTGAGCAAGAAAGCTTCGAGATGCCGCTCCGCAGCGGTCTGCGTGGGAAACTTGTCGAGACCCAGGAACAAGGATTTTCTCTTATTGGTTAGTGGGTCTTGGTCGCGGTACTCCCAGGCCCATTGGTTGTTGGCCCGCGCGACCTTGCGCAGGGTGCCGCGTTGAAAGCGCTGCCGAGTGAACTTCAAGGATGATGCTCCTGTCCAGTCACGACGGCCTGATCGGTTGTATTCGAGTTTATTCCATGATCCAGTCAGGAATTGAGCGAACTCAGCCGGAACGCCAGCGTTTTCCAACCTTGAAGGCGGGGACTTGTCGCTGCCGTGCTTTGGTTTCGAGAGTTTTCCAGTGCATTCCCAGAACGATTGCGGCTTCGTGAAGATCCAGGAGAGGTTCGAAGACAGAAGAAGACATTGGAGCGGATTTCGGATGTACGGCGGACAGCATAAACACCTCGCAACTCGGCAGGGCTCTGCTTCGCTCGCGCCGATTACCTCCACAATTGCGTGACGCAGTTCCTGCTTTCCAATTCAAAATTGGATACCGGTTGTTCACAAGAGTCATAAGAAGGGTGAACAACGCAAGTACCCAATTGCGCATATCGCGGCGTACAAGTAGCTATGGCACTTTGCGGACGATCCCATCTGGTTTGAGGCAGCCTTGGGACTCAATTTCTCAGCCGCGTTTGTCCGCTCCGTAGAGCGACAGGGCGGATGAGTCATGACACAGAACGAGACCAAGTTTATGGGCTCTGCGATGGCATTGGCAGAGACTCTTCATTTCACGAAAGCCGCGAGAGACTCCGTATCAGTCAGCCCCAGTTTTCTCAATGTGGTCCTTCACGATGATGCCTCGATTCACAATGCAACCAGTGCAACCCTCTTTGGGGGACCTCAAAAAGCATCGTAATGGACTCATTGCGAAGCTGCGTCACGACCGTTCGGTGAGGAGGCAGAAGCGCGATTCGGTGCATTGGCCCTGGTGTGATTGAGAGAATATCAGCCTGGAATGGATGCTTGGCCAAAAGCCAGACTGTGCTTAGAAGTAGTTTCTGCTTCCGGTATGTTGTGTACCAGATTGCACAGATTCCCCGGCCATACAGGTGCAGGATGGTCATATAGAGGCCTCTGCAATAGCAGACATCCACTCCGCTCGCACCCCAAGGACACCACTGCTCCTCCTGCTTAAACCGAGATCATCGAGCAAGTCGGAACGCGCGATGCAGATGCCGCATTGGGTTTCGAGATTATAAGGGCCAATGACGTAAGACACATCTATCTTACGTTTGGGAAATTCTAGCTCGCTTCGCTGTGCTGAGCCGAAGGTCCCTTCAGGGAACGGGTGGACATCGGCACTCTTGATTAGCTGAACGCAGGCAAGCAGTGGTCTCCCGGCGTCAGCCGCTCTCGCTTGAACAGGCGGTCTTTCTGGGCTGATACGCGAATCTTGAGCATGACTTCACAATGCGAGCTTTCCAACTGAGCTCTTGCATTTACGCATGACATGACGACGAACCCCTCATTAAAGGGCTATTCGCCATGCAGGGCCACTGCAAAAACAGCGGCATAAAGGAAGGTCCGACGTGTTTGACAATGCACGAACCGGACAGAGGAGAGAGCATGGCAACCCTTGTAGAGCACACTCAGACAGAAGTACAGAACATCGCAACACTGGAAGAACGTATCCAAAAGCTGGAGGACGAAGCAGCAATTCGTGACCTGGCGGCTACCTTCGCGGACGCAGTGACAAGAAATGACAAGGCGCAGATTGCGTCAGTTTGGAAGAAGAACGCGGCGTTCGCAATCAAGGCGCCGTTCAACAACGTGTGCAACGGAGTCGATGAGATCGTTGCCCTAATCGCCAGTCTACGTGACGTTAAGGAGTTCTTCGTACAGTTCGTACACTCCGGCGTCATCGATGTGCAAGGAGACCATGCGACCGCCCGTTGGATCATGCAAGAGGTCGGCAAGGGCGGAGAGAAGTACTACCACACGAACGGAATCTTTTCCGATGAGATGGAGAAGGTGAACGGCAAGTGGCTCTTCACGGCTCGCGCCTGGCATTTTGCATACCTTGACTTGTCTGCGTTTACAGGTACCGGGTACACCCTTCCGAACGCCTTGCCGATGGAGTAAGAGTCCCGCCTGGCGACCTCTTGGAGAGGCGCACACTATTACCTTCGGTTCACTCAGCCGGCGCTAAGGGCAATCAAGCGCCACGGAGTGAAACGCATCGTTGGTGTCTCTGTCTTGGGACGGGGGACAGATCTATCCAAGCACGCCGGGCCAGTCACAGCTGCGTTTGCCAAGGACCAAGCAATTGAGGAGAGTGGGGTCGACTACCACGCGCTGTGGTGTCCGGCTCTTATGGACAACATGCTCGGCAATCTTCAGAGCATTCGCGAGCAGGGGATGTTCTCATCTCCGAGCGACCCATTTCTGAAGGTGCCACAGGTGGCAACAAAAGATGTTGGAACGATTGCAGCCAAGTTCCTGCTCGACTCGTCCTGGTACGGACAGCGCGGGAGCGCTGTTCTAGGGCCGGAAGACCTCTCTTTCGATGATGTGGCGTCCATCATGACGACCGTGCTTGGGAGGTTGATACGTTATCAGCAGATCCCAGAGATGCTTTCAGAGCGCAGTTGGTCCAGCACGGGACAAATGCCGTTTTCGCTCAAGGCATCGTCGACATGTTGGTCGCCAAGAACAAGGGTCTCGATAATCTCGAGGCCCGAACGTCTGAGAACACTACATCAACTGCCTTCGCGCAATGGTGCGAAGAAGTGTTGAAACCGGCGATGTTGAAATGATGGCTAGGAAACGTATCTAGCTACTGGACGAGAGCTTTTGCCGGGTCTGCGCAGAAGCGATTGGAAGAGGTCACGACGATGAAAGATGCCAACGAAGGTTTGTGGCAGTATTGCGAGGTAACGAGTCTCCAACTCCAGCGGCCAGTGACTGTACTAGCCGCAAAAGGCGTATCTTACGTACCTGACGCGAACCGCTTGCAGAATCTCAACATTTACCTTCCAGACACGCCGGAGGCAGCGAATCTGGTTGGCAAGCCGCCCACCTCTCTTTTGACAGAGGACAACGGCGATGTAGTGCATTACCTTGTGCATGTTCACGGCGGTGCGTGGCGCGATCCGCAGTTGAACGCTGAGTCCATCGAGCCCGCTGTCGCGCATGCGTACTCAAGCCCCGAAGGTTGCTACCAACATAAGGCAATAGCATCCATCAACTACACGATCTCTCAATTTCCCACTCACTCTACCCAGCCATACGATCTCATCCAAAGTCATGGTTCTGACCCTGCCAGAGAAGCAGTCCATCCGCAGCATGTAAAAGACGTACTGGATGGTCTTCGCTTTCTGAAGACGCTCGGCATAGACGAACATTCGTACATCCTTTCGGGTCATAGCTGCGGTGCCTGTATCGCGTTCCAGGCCATTCTCCAATCGCCTGCTTACTACGGACTCAACACGGCGGATGGCCCTTGTCCGGCGGCGATCGTAGGCCTAAACGGATTGTATGACCTCCCAGCGCTGGTGAACGATCTCGGGGCTTCTCACGAGCATCTTGGTCGTGACTATAGAACGATCCTCTCCTATGCATACGGCAAGGACGAGGCCATTTGGGCAGCCTCAAGTCCGGCCCGCTTCGATCCGTCCGCGGTTGCAGAACGAGTGCGAGATGGACTCGCTCCCCATCTACTTCTGATCGATCAAAGCCCAGAGGATCAACTCGTACCGATGAACCAGGTCGATAGGTTCGAGGCTCAACTCAGCGAATCAAAGCGATATCGGTGATTCGGGGTACAAGGTGCATCGGCGGACATGCTGCGCCTTTGGAGTAGGGTTTGATCCTGTGGGCATCTGTACAGGACACGCTCATACGCTTGCGCGGCATGTCCTCGGATCGATCGCAGTTCAACTCTGGAACTTAGCGACAAGCCGGGAGCCCGTAGGCTTCGCGCCTACTCTTTAGCGATATTAACCTTGGGGACGGCACGTCGTAAGCCGCTGTTCAGAGCGGTGCGGCAATTTGGCAGGTAGGGCGCCAGACTTTCCTCCGAGAGTCCCCGATTACGTTTTGGCGCGACATGCGATAAGCCAGACCCGTTGCGATGGTGAACCTACCCCAGCCACTCGGAAGTCAGTAGGAGATTATCCAAGGCGAAACTGAAGCTGAACATTTCTTTCTGGGAGTACGATCGGACCCGCGCGAGGTCTTCGCGTCTGCACTGCTGAACACTTGACTCGGTTGCAGCTGATACCTGTTTGAACGTGAGGAATGGATGAAAACCATGGCACTGGAGGAACACTCCGCGACGCGCGAGCTAATGGACGCCTGGGAAGAGGTGAACCCTCGCTGGCGCGAACTTCCTTTGTTCCGAGACTTGCGGGTCAGGACGCGTACGTCTACACCACGCGATTCAACTCCGCCAGAACTGCGGAACCCACATTGCCTGTTCCACCGATGAGTAACACCTTCATAAACAACCCTCGCCGAGGTAACGGTCGACGGAACGTTTGCTACGAACAGCGTCGGGCTCATCGCTCAAGCGGCCCGCGACGGACATGGTATTGCGCTGCTATCTCAGTTCTTGGCGGACCATCCCGGCTTCGGGGCTGGCTTGATACAGGTGCTTTCCGGATGGGAAGGGGCAGATGCGAATCTGTTCGCCCTGACTGAGACCCTCTTACTAATCAGCTAAGGTCAGATCTTGTATCGACTTCCTGCTTTTCCTGCTGAACGGTGTCGTGCCGGATGAATTGCAGCAGGGGCTCATCGCCGTGAATTTGGCCAAGCGGCAAGGGATCAAGCATGTGGTTTACCTTTCGGTCTTTGAAAGCCAACGCTTTCCCGACGTGCCGCACTTCGCTGCGAAAGTAGCGATCGAAGCAGCAATCAAGCAGTCCGAGATTCCTCACACGATCCTCCGCCCAAACTATTTCTTCCGGAACGACGCTTCGTTGAAGGATCTGATCCTGGGAGCCGGCGTGTACCCGTCACCGATCGGACCCCAAGGCGTTTCAGCCGTGGACATCCGTGACATTGCTCAGGTTGCCGCCATCGCCCTTACGGGTTCAGGCCATGAAGGCAAGACTTACAACGTTGTTGGACCAGAAGTCCTGACCGGGCCCAGAGCAGCTGCTACTTGGAGCGAGCTGACCGGTAAGACTATCGTCTACCCGGGTGAGAACCTAGACGCATGGGAAGAACAGATGAGCGCGTTCATCCCGCCGTAGATGGCTTTGGATCTCCGGTTGATGTTCCAGGGTTAGCTGGAACGGGGCTTTACGGCAAACGCAGGTGATGTCGAGACTCTAACGAGGCTTCTGGGCCATACTCCCCGCTCTTACCAGGCGTTTGCGACCGAACTAGCGTCAAGCTGGAAGGTCACGCAGTAATTACTACGCCTTTCCGCGTTCCACGCTTCAAGAATGGAGTCTCAAATGAAAGCAATCGTGTTGAAGGCATATGGCTGTCCCGAACAACTGGCGTACGAGGAGGTGCCCAGGCCCGAGGCGGGACCAAAGCAGGTCGTCGTTCGGATCAAGGCTACTTCTCTCAATCCCGTAGACCTGAAACGAGCGTCCGGCGCAATGCGGCAGGCATTTCCCGTCAGCTTCCCCATCATCCCTGGAGGGGACTTCTCCGGGGTGATCGAGCAGATTGGCCCGCAGGTATCGGCGCTTCGCGTCGGAGACGAAGTCTTTGGTTATTGCATAGGCGGCGGTGCCTACGCGGACTTCATCGCCATGGATGAAGATAAAGTCGCTCTCAAACCCAGGACTGTCGACGATACAGGAACCGCTGCTCTGGCCATCGTGGCCCAGACGGCCCTGCAGGCAATCGAGCGCGCCGAATTGAAGGCCGGACAGAGGGTCCTGATCCACGGTGCCGGAGGCGCCGTCCGGAAGCCTGGCTCTGCAGCTGGCTAAAGCACAAGGAGCGTATGTGATCGCGGCCTCCTATGCCGCCAGTCGAGATCGATTGCTTGAGGCCGGTGCAGATCAGGTTCTCCTCTACGAAGACAAAGATGCCGTGTTTCGCGTGGAGAGCATGGACCTTGTGCTAGATACTATCGGCGGCGAAGTCCAGCACCGTTCGTTCGCGCTGCTGAAACCGGAAGGACTGCTGCTTTCATTTGCTCAGCCGCCTTCGCAGGAGGAGGCTAAAAAGCGTGGAATCCACGCCGAAATGCCTTTCACTCAGACGTCGAAGTCAAGTCTTGAGCAGGTTGCGGCGCTTGCCGATGCTGGAAAGTTGACCCCCTTTGTGGGACCACGCTATCCGCTTTCTGAAGTTCCAAAGGCCTGGACAGACAGCCGCGCCAATCATGTGGAGGGCAAAATCGTCTTTGTCCCTAGCTAGTACTTACAGAAAGTTTCTACTGCTGCGCTTGGATTGCCGCGCTGGAGGTGTGGCGAGGCCGTATGAGTTGAGCGAAGGCCCGTATGAGCTATCCCGGGCCGCGCTTCGGCTCAGCGGCCTCACTCGGCAACGAGGACAGATCGAAACCGCGCTTTGCCTCTGCGGGTATGGTCAAGCGCTGCGTTGGCCTCCTTCATCGGAAACGTCTCGATCATGGGCTTCACTCCGTGTCGTGCTGAAAACTCCAGCATCTGTTGTGTCTCCTTGATCGATCCGGGCTGGCCTCCAACGAGGGATTTCTCGCCTCCAATCAGGTTCCAGGAAACGACCGAGATGGGCTTCCCGGGAATCCCGACGATGCACAGCTTTCCTTGAGGCCTAAGAGCCGCCATGTATTCGTCCCACGGCAGATCGGCCGATACGGTAGAGATCATGAAGTCAAAAGACCGTGCTGCGGTCTTCATCTCATCTGTGCCGCGGGTGGCGATGAAGCGCGTTGCTCCGAAGCCATGCGCCATCTCATCTTTGTCATGCGTAGAACTGATAGCGGTTACCTCGCATCCCCATTTCGCAAGGTACTGGACTGCCAGATGGCCCAGGCCGCCAATGCCAACGACTGCAACACGATCGGTCGGTCGCACTCCATAACGAAGAAGTGGCGTGAACACAGTTGTTCCGGCGCACATGAGAGGGCCCGCGTGCTCGGACGCGATGGCCTCGGGTAGAGGATGAGCGAACTGCCAATTGTTGACGCGGACGACAGAGGCAAAGCCACCTTTATGTTCGCCCATGACAGTGCCAACCACCTGCGCACAGACGTGCTGGGCGCCGCCCTCGCACCATTCGCATCGCATGCACGAGCCACAAAGCGCCCCAATCCCGACACGCTGCCCAACCTGCAGCCTGGAAACGGCTGAGCCCACAGCCACAATCGTTCCGACGATCTCGTGTCCCGGAACTACCGGATATTGAGAGATTCCCCATTCGTTATCCACCATGGCAACGTCGGTGTGACAAATGCCACAGTGAGTCACGCGAACGTCGACCTCGTTCGATCCAAGTTCATCCAAATCGAAGGTCCATGGTGCAACCGACTCTTTAGCCATTCTTGCGGCGTACGCCTGTACCTGCATGCTCTCGCTCCCTAGCGGCTCGCTTGGCTATTCGTCCTGCCTCGATCCGCGCACTTTTAGGAGATATCAGTACTGAGTGGCTTATCAATGCCTAGACTTCCGCGAGGCTTGCCTATTCCTCCAGAATCCATAGATTCGTGTCAGCTTGGGGTTTACTCTGTTGATGTGGATTGTCTAACGGAGAACCGGCGCAGGATGGTGAGCGCACTCAGCAGTCTTGGGTCAGAGGATGGCGCCCATCCGTCGCGGGTAGAAGGCGTCACCCTTCTACGTGCGGCTCGATCTTGTAATCCCGTGCCGGTGCTGTACGAGCCCTGTATCGTCATCGTCGCTCAAGGGCAGAAGCGCTTTCATGTACCCGATGGCGTCCTCACCTACGATCCTCGCAACTACCTCGTGGTAACTGTTCCCATCCCTGCCGACTGCGAGACGGCGGTCGCTCTCGAAGGGCCCTTCCTCGGGATCGCCGTTCGTATCGATTTGACGGTTCTAGGTGAGCTTCTCCTCATGACGGAGGTTCATCCAGCGCAAAATGGGAACTTGGCCTCGGAATCAATGAAAGTCGTTGCACCTCCGGTCACTCCGCTGGTCAGCGATGCTGCGGTGCGGCTTGTGGAGGCACTTACCTGCGTGTCCGACGCTAGAGCTCTCGGGCCGCTCTTTGTACGCGAATTGCTATACCGATGTCTCCACGACTCCGCGGGACACGCCCTGCGCAATCTGCTCCTTGGCAGCGAAGCGAGAGCCCAGATACATCGCATCCTGCAGCGAATGCACCTCGATTACGCCGGATCGTTCGATCTTTCGAAGATCACGCATGACTATGGCATGAGCTCTTCCGCTCTTCATCATCATTTCAAGCAAGTGACTGGAACGTCGCCAAAGCAATACCTGAAGACTGTTCGCCTGCACAAGGCGAGGATGTTGATGGTGCAGCATTCGCTCCATGCCGCTGTAGCGGCGGAGCGAGTAGGATATGCAAGCGCCTCGCAATTTAGCCGCGAGTTCAAGCGCTTCTTCGGGGCTCCACCAGCTGAAGAAGCCGAGCGCGTACGGTGCGCATTTGGGTTCACGGATGAGGTCTCGGCATCGAAGCAGACGCCTTCAGAAGACTAAGCCCGAGATGAATGCGCTTAGGTCGTGTTGCGTATCCACAGGTACTCCAGATCAGCGGCATTGGCACCAGAAATCCGGCGCGCGGAGGATGCGTAGATGTGCCCCTCGACCTCCAACACGTCCAAGAATAGCCATCATCGACGAGAACGAGAATGTCTCGTCATTTGCCTCGAAGTTGGGTCTGCTTTCGTTCGCGGTCAAACATCGCACGAGCATGCTCAACCTCGCGAAGGTTCTGCTCTAGCCACATCCGCAGCGCAGAACGCTTCGCTCAAGCTCTGTCCATTCGCCCTGGGTCTGTCTTCGGAGGAATGGCCAAGATGGTCCGGGGTGCCATTCGAGCCAAGGGTGACGATAATTGCTAAATAAACCGTCCATCTAAGAATGGGATTCGGGGAGCCTTCCAAAGCCGAGTTGTCGCGATCAACCTCCGCAAGCGGCATCTACCCGAAGGCGAAGAGCTGAACTTGCGCGGTCGGATGCATCTCGTTTGGCTCAGGTACGAGGGCGCAATCCGTCCATCAATAAATCCAGAACGCGACGCAACTGATCTTCATCGCTCGCAAGATTCATCGCCAGAACTGTAGCCGCTAGAGCGACCGTTAGGTCGTCTTCCTGTACGTCTTCTCGGATGGTGTGGTCCGCGATGCCGGCAGCCAGAAATCTTGAGATCGAAATCTTCATCCGCGAGCGCGTTTCCAACAATGGCCCAGAGCGCAAAGTGAATGCGTTGCTAATTGTCTCGCGCATCGCATGCTTGGTCGCGACGAATGTGACGTAACGGTCCATCCACATCCGTAGCGCCTGAAACGCTGAGCGGCTTTTCAGTAGAGCTTCGCCATCCGCCATGAGAGCATCGAGCTCGGAAGAATATACCGCCTCGATCAAAGCTTCACGCGTCGCAAAATGCCGGTAGAGCGTACCTATCCCAACTTCTGCTCGCCGAGCGATGTCCTCAAGCGTGACAGAGTTGTTCTGCTTAGAAAATTGCTCGCGTGCTACCTCGAAAATGCGCTGCCGATTCCGCGCTGCGTCCGCACGTAAGGTAGACGACTTTGACAAGCGGAGGAACCTCCGGACAGGCATCTCACAGGCGGAGCCGCCTCCGCTTTGAATTTTACCTCAGGACCCAGAGAATGACACGTTGTGCACAGAGCGTACCGGCACCGGGTGGCAAATCTTACTCCTATGAAGATGGCCTAGCGTGTGGAGGCTGCGACGCTCCACAGGTGCGGAAGGTCGAGGCCATCTTGGCCAACGCGGAGGCGTTCCTCAGGCGTGCCCTCGACTCGGCCGTCAAGCACACCGACACGGCCTTACTTCATGGCAAGGGATTCGCGGACCGCACGGTCCGCGAGGTTCTCGCTAACTGGAATGTCATCGCGTTCGCGAGCAAGGTCGGACTTGATTCTGGAACAGGCGGGCCCGTCCTGATGCGGCCGGCCCAGCGACCTGAGCAGCTTCGCGCACCTTAGAGATCCTGCTCACGAGCATGCCTTCCTTAGGAGTGGATCGCTTTCTCGTCAATTTAGGAGGACGGTAATGCGCGGGGAGCGAGTTTAACGTGAAGTCCATTCGTCTGGAGAAGGCGAACCGCCGGCGGCCCCTGACGGCCGCGGGCGGCTGTCCCAGGATCTCCATAAGCCGAGATGCATGGGTATTCTGATGAAGTCGCCCCCGGACAAGTCGACCGAGAAAGCGCGGTGGGAAAGCGTCCACATCTGTCCTCGTTGCGGACACGCATTGAACCTGGAGGATATCGATCTGAGAACGATAACGACGGGAATTGTGGAGTGTCCCGAGTGTCGTTGGGAAGGTCCGATTGAAATCCGTGTCGTTGATCTGAACGGGGCTCGTAAAGCGCTAGACTAAGGCAGCGTTTCGAATAGGTCCCGCGTCCGAACCGAAAGCGCTTGTGCCAGCTTCGCAATGTTTGCGAGTGCTACGTTCCGCTCACCGCGCTCAACCCGCCAACATAGTTTCTGTGAAGCCCGGCCCTTCCCGCGAGCTGCTCCTGCGAATAGCCGCGATCCTCTCGCAAAAATCCGATGGGAGTGGCGGACCCGAAGTAGTCATTGAATTCACGGATGACACAACATTCACGATTTGTCTCAAGACTTCAGTGTCCGTCGAGGCGAAATCGATTCGGGACGAAGGCAACCAGCCTCAGATTCTGAAGACGTACACCGACTCCAGCAGCATTCCTCTCACCCGATAATTTACAGGTCGTATCTATGATCGGCCGTCAGGGGCCGTTCCAACGGAAGATAGCAGGGAGGCAAGGCTTTGCTACTCACAGTAGCATTGGCGTCGAATTTGATCGCCGGCTTGGCGTCGTCGTTCGTGGCGCAGATCGCAATTCGTAATTCGCAGAGGCTCTCGAAATCGCTCGCGGTGAATGATGGGGAGCGATTCTACTGCGCCATGTATGCAGCGCGGTCGATCTCCTTCGGTGTGGTCGCGGGCCTGCTGCCACTGTTCACCACCGGCCGGGCGGTGATCGCCGTGGTCGTATGGCGGCGCACGTCCAACTATTCGACGTAATTATTGCCCTGCGTCGCCGCGACCGCAGCATGGCGCGCGGCGCTTTGATCGGCACTGTCGTTCACTCGGCGGCCGCGCTCTTTTTCGCTCTGCACCCTTGACGGGGCATCGGGCTGGCTGGAGACCGGACCTGGCGCGCCTGGATCGTTCGCAGCTGCCACTTTGTCCGTCGAACGACGTAGTTCGTACGCACGTGGCTATGTTAGAGCCTCCGCATGAGACCGAGTTCTAGGCCATACGCCTCACTGTCGTAAGGGGTACTGATTGCACATCCCTCCGAGGAAGCGAGAGTTTACGCATGTAAATTCGCACAAACTCGCTGACCAGCTTAGAGTCGTTGTCTGCTCGAGACACAAGGTATGTCTTCAGTTTGAGCGCTGGTTCCTCAAGTGGACGGACCGTCACGCCATTCCTCGCTAGTAGGAGCGCCCCTGTTTTGACAGCAAAGGCGATACATTCCCCTGCCTCAACAAAGGGAAAGGCCTCTTCGGGAGCTGTAATGTGCCTGATCTTCTTGGGAGCAATCTTTCTCTCGTGCGCCAAATGCAGCACATGGTCGTACAGCGGAGGATGCAACTTGCGCTCAAAGAGAATCCAACAGTGATTCGAAAGCGCCTCCAGGGTCACGGCCGGACCAGCTGCAAGCCTATCCCGCGTGGACATCGCGATATAGAAAGGCAATTCCGCAATCTGAACTGTGGTAAGCAGAGGAGATTCTGGAGGTTCTGTGGCGATCGCCACATCTAGCGCACCGGTCAGTATGTCGTCGACGAGTTCACAGGAATAGTGACTGCTGATCTCAATCCGTAGGCGGCTATACAGCGGTAGTTGAATGGAATCGAGGGTAGAGATCAAGAACGGATCAGTGTAGGGTGAGCGCCCAACATGCAGAGCCGTGCCTGCCTCCCGGGCTGCCTCTCTCGCGGCCTGGAAAGCTCTTTCCGCATACAGAATGGAAAGTCTTGCCTGTTCGAGGTACGCTCGACCCGCATCGTTGAGCTTCACGGTCTTGCGGTCACGGTCGAAGAGGCGGACGCCGAGAGTGTCCTCCTATTCCTGTATGTTCTTGGTAAGTGACTTATGCACTCTGATTCGACCGTTATATTCGATGAAGCCCAGCTTGCGA
>CAXTWP010000024.1:0-8579 GCA_964247945.1 uncultured Acidobacteriaceae bacterium
TACTGGCGACCAGGTAAAGCTTCGCTCCGGGAATGGGCCGCCAGTAGCTGTCTGTAGGCTTGCGAACGCCTTGTTCCCGATCGCGGGTAAGGTCCTCTTTGCGGAAGCGGAACGCGTCTTCGAGGAAGATGCCTTCGAGCTTGCCGTCCGCGTCCAGGAACCAGTCGAGAAGCCGGCCGCGATACAGGATGTCCATGTTGGAAAGGGCATCGACCTCGATGGTGACATCGGCCTCGGTGCCGGGCAGGGCCAGCGAGGTGAAGAGGATCTCCCACTCGGATACATAGGTGAGCAGGAACTTATCGCAGAAGCGTTTCCGGGGCGAGTCGTCGGGAAAGTCGCCGTAGCGGGCGACCAGATGCCCGCAGTACCAGCCCTCAAGACCGCAAAGAAGCCAAAGTACGAGCAGGAAGCGTGCCTGCTCAACAAAGGCGCGGAGAAAAGCGTCCGCGAGCCGAGCCTTTTCGAGCGCCGAATCCGGGCCGGGCATCAGGGACTCGAAGACCAGCCGGTAGGAAGCGGACTTAGAACCGCCGACATGAACGCCGCCTACGCGGCCCAGCGGCGTGTGCAGCAGGAGCCAGGCGAGCAGAAAAGGGATCAGGGTGACGAGGAGCGAAAAGACGATCTCTTCGGTGCGGTTGCGTTGAAAGCGCTTGGAAGGGATGAAGAAAGAAAAAGCGAGGCGATAGATGACGCCGGGTGCGAGCAGGTATCCGATAAGAAGAAAACCCGCGACCAGAGCGCTCATCGGCTAGGCGGGCCGGCGCTCGATGTAGTAACGGTTGCCATGGTCGTCCACAAAGATGGCCTGGCCGGTCTGGTGCAGCTCCTGGTGAATCAGATTTCGCTTGTGGTCGAGCAGCGCAGACGAAGAACTTTGCCCCGCTCCTTCTCTTCTCAAAAAACTATTGCGCACCGCGCGGGTAAGTTTGGCGACGTTGCTGACCATGCGTAGACGACCTCAAATGTATTATCGCCTGTATGTCAAGAGCGCGGTCTGCTGTTATAAAGCAGGGAACCCGATATAGAACCTGTGCTGAGAAGCGTAAAATCCTTACAGACAAACCTTGTGGAACGGAGCTTCACGTTGGCAGAGACAATCTTCGATTTGGTGGTGCTGGGCGGCGGCCCGGCTGGGTATACGTGTGCGATCCGCGCCGCGCAGTATGGGCTGAAGGCGGCGCTGATCGACGCGAACGATCGCCTCGGCGGAACCTGCTTGCTGTGGGGCTGCATCCCGACCAAGGCGATGCTGTTCTCGGCTGAGCTCTGGGACCACCTGAAACATGGCGACCGGTACGGCATCGAGGGCGTTGAGGCACGCAGAGTGAACTGGACCGGCGTGCTGGCGCGCAAGGACGACGTGATCATGCGCCACACCAAGGGCCTCGATTTTCTAATGAAGAAGAACAAGATCAATGCCATCAAAGGCTACGGCAGGCTGACCGGTCCGGCGAGGGACGGCGTCTTTACGATCCAGGTGACGACCAAGGAAGGCGCGACCAGCACGGTGCAGGCGAAGAAGGTGGTGCTGGCCACCGGCTCCGACGCGCGGATGCTGCCGGACTACACGGCGGATGACACGATCCTGACCAATATCGAGATTTTGAAGATCCCGGCGATGCCGAAGTCGCTGGTGGTTATCGGTTCGGGCGCGGTGGGGGTGGAGTTTGCGTCGATCTTCAAGAGCTTCGGCGCGGAGGTAACGATCCTGGAGGCACTGCCGCGGATCGTGAACGCGGAGGATGAGGAGATCTCGAAGGAACTGCTGCGGCTCTACAAAAAGCGCGGCATCGACGTGCATGTGGGCGCGAAGGTGGAGACCATCGAGAAGAACGAGGGCGGCGCGCTGGTGTCGTTTACCACTTCAGCGGGAAAGGCGGAGACCAGGCAGGCGGAGAAGGTGCTGGTTGCGGTAGGCCGCGCCCCCCGGACATATGACGTTGGGTTGGATACGGTGAACATTGCGCCGGACCGCGGCTTCATCTTGACGAATGAGTGGATGGAGACCACCGAACCGGGGGTTTACGCGATCGGCGACATTGTGGCCGGGCTGCCGCAGCTGGCGCATGTGGGATCGATGAGCGGGTTGGTGGTGGCGGCGCGAATGGCGGGCAAGTACGCGAAGCCGGTGCATCGCAACCGCATCCCGGGATGCACCTACACCGACCCGCAGATCGCCAGCGTCGGCTTCACGGAAGCGCAGGCGAAGGCCAAGGGCTACGAGGTAAAGGTGGGCAAGTTTCCCTTTGTCGGCAACTCCAAAGCAACCATCGTCGACGCGCACGACGGCTTCATCAAGGTGGTGGCGGACGCGAAGTACGGCGAGATTTTGGGCGTTCACATCATTGGGCCGTACGCGACGGAGATCATCGCGGAGGCGGTGACGGCGATCGAACTCGAAGCCACGGTGGAGGAGATGATGTTCACCGTGCACGCCCACCCCACCGTGGCCGAGGCGCTGCTTGATGGGTTCAGCAGCGTGGAGGGCATGGCGGTGAATGTGTAGCTCTAACGACTGAATCCAAGGTTCATATCACGCGAGCAACGTGACGGAGCCATCGAGACTGTTGAAGAGCCCCCGCGCAAGTAGACGAACGAAGCAAACAGCATGACGTGTAAAGTTAATCACTTCGCTCGGAAGAAGCAACATGATGGGCTGCCTCGACCTTCCTGGTTGCTGGGCTCAGGGCGCGACAGAAGAAGAGGCCGTGGCAAATATACAATAGGCCATCAAGGACTATCTTCAGGTAACCAGGGAGATGAAGCGGCGGAAGCAGGCCGCTATGTCGAGGTTTTGCGTCGTGATGGGGAGGATACCCGGTTACCCGGCATGTGGACGCAGTGAGAGTTCTCCAAAAGCCCGGCTTCGAGAGCCTCCGAGAAAAGGCCCACATCGTCATGTCCAACGGGTTCAACACCCTTATCATTCCTAGAGGTCATCGGATCAGCGCCTTTACCATGTACGCGATTGTTCAGGGTTCTGGGCTTACCGTGCCGCGATTTCGCGAGTTGCTGTAGATGCACATCCATCTTCTCCATCTCGGGCGCATTCCCTACGCGGAGGGGCTTCGTGTGCAGGAGTTGGTCGTGGCGGCGCGCAAGGCGGGGGCCGTCGGCGACGTGCTGCTGCTTATGGAACATCCGGCGGTGCTGACGCTGGGGCGGAACGCCCGGCGGGAGAATGTGCTGGCGAGCGATACTTGGCTGTCCGAGCATGGCGTGGAGTTGCACGAGGTGAAGCGCGGGGGCGATGTGACCTATCACGGCCCGGGGCAACTGGTGGGCTACGCGGTCTTTGACCTCCGCGGCGATCTGCCGGGGAAATGCGGCCCCCATCTCGGCCCCGTCGACTTCGTCCGGCTGATGGAAGAGGCGCTGATCCGCACTTGCAAGGACTTCGGCGTCCTGACGCAGCGCGTGTGCAAGCGGACGGGGGTGTGGACGCTGCCGGGCGGCTCGGTGCCGGAGAAGAAAGTGGCGGCGATCGGTGTCCATGTCTCGCAAGCTGTGACCTCGCATGGCTTTGCCCTCAACGTGACGACCGACCTGCGCGATTACCAGTGGATTGTGCCTTGCGGAATCGCCGACCGGGGAGTGACGAGCCTGGACCTTGAGATGCTGGACAGCGGTGCGTTTTCTATGGAAAGTGCGGCGGATTCAGTGGCCCGCCGCTTTGGGCATGTCTTCGGGCGGCAGGTGCTGGCGACCGATTCGGTGGAAGAGCTGCTGTCGCAAGCTGCGCCGGGTGTCGCCGCGGCTTTATAATCCGTAAGCGCGGCCAATTGACCGCACGGCGGAGCTGCGGCGGCAACAGACGACAGCCCACACCACGAGTTTGGAAGGAAGCATATGCCTACCGAAGTTGTTATGCCCCAGATGGGCGAGTCCATCACCGAAGGCACCTTGACCAAGTGGCTGAAGAAGCCGGGCGATACGGTCGCGCGGGACGAACCGCTGTTTGAGATTTCAACTGACAAGGTGGACGCGGAGATTCCATCGCCCGCGGCCGGGGTGCTGGGGGAGATCAAGATAGGCGAGGGCACGACCGTCACGATCAACACGGTGGTCTGCACGATCTCGGAGAGCAGCGCGAACGGGGCGAGCGGTTTGAAAGCGGCTGCTCCGGTGGTTGAGGGGAAGGCCGAAACCGCGGCCGTTCCGGCTGCCGATACGGCGACTCCCGCCGCGCTGGGAGAAGCGGCGGTGGGTGAGGCGGCGGCCAAGCCGGCCGGCGGCCTTGAGGCCTCCGCTGACGAGGAGAGCGGGGCCGGCACGGAGATCGTGATGCCGCAGATGGGCGAGTCGATCACCGAAGGCACGATCACCAAGTGGCTGAAGAAGGTGGGCGACACCATCGCGCGCGATGAGCCGATTTTTGAGATTTCGACCGACAAGGTAGACGCGGAGATTCCTTCGCCGGCGGCGGGTGTGCTGACCGAGATCAGAATTCCCGAAGGGTCCACCGTCCAGATCAATACCGTGGTCGCGGTGATTGGCGGCGGCGCTGCTAAAGCGGCTGGCCAGACAAAAGCTGTGCCGCCGGCCGCGCCCGGGTCAGCCATGGGAGCCACTGCGCCGGCACGCGCTGCCTCCGCGCCAGTAGAGGTTGGCGAACGGCCGAAGTCTTCGCCCCTGGTGCGCAAGATTGCCAAGGAGAACGACGTCGATCTTATGCAGGTTTCCGGTACTGGATCGGCCGGGCGGATTACGAAGACGGACATCCTGGGGCATCTCGAAGGCGGAACGAAGCCCGCCGCTCCTTCCGTGCCCGGGCCTGTCCCGACGCTTCCTGGCGTGACCGCCGCTTCCGCCGCACAAGCAACCGCGCCCAGCCCGGCGCTGGCTGCCGCCGTCGCCAAGCCGGCCCCGGCCCCCGGCGAACTGGTGCCCATGACGAAGATGCGGTCGATCATCGCCACCCGCATGGTCGAGTCCAAACGCACCAGCCCGCACGTCCATACCGTCTTCAAGGTCGATATGACGCGCATCGTGCGGCTGCGCGATAAGGAAAAGACGAAGTACGAGCAGCGGAACGGCGTCAAGCTCACCTACATGCCCTTCATCGCTCGCGCCGCCGTCGTCGCGTTGCGTAAGCACCCGATTGTCAATGGCTCGGTTGAGGGCGACGCCATTCGCTACAACAAAAACATCAACCTCGGCATCGCCGTCGCGCTCGACTGGGGCCTCATCGTCCCCGTCCTCAAGCAAACCGAAGAAAAGAACTTCCTGGGAATCGCCCGTGCCATCGTGGATGTGGCTGACCGGGCGCGCGGCAAGAAGCTCACCCCCGACGAGATCTCGGGCGGCACCTTCACCCTCACCAACGCCGGCATCTTCGGCGAGCAGTTCGGCACTCCCATCATCAACCAGCCCCAGGCCGCCATCCTTGGCATCGGCGGCCTCAACAAAGAGGCCGAAGTTCTCACCGACAAGGAAGGCAACGACACCATCGCCATCCGCTCCATCCAGCGCTTCACCCTCGGCTTCGACCACCGCATCGTCGACGGTGCCGACGCCGGCAAATTTATGTCCGACTTCAAGGCCTATCTCGAAAACTGGGCCGAAGACATCGGCTGATAGTCGGCGGTGTAGACAGATGAAGTCAACTTCCTGCCACCGCGTTTATCGGGACTGACGCACAACCGAGCGCACGAGCGATCCACTATGCCATCTTCCAGCAAGCCGGCCAAGTAAGAAGAACAACATTGCGTTGACGATCTGAATGGCTATGAGGAGCGAAGGGCCGATTACGCCGCCGAGAAACAGCATAGTCGTGCCTATTAAGATGGCGTGCAGCAGCACTCCATCAGCAACCACAAAAGCGAGAGCACCATAAGGCAGCCCTTGCTTTCCAAAGCATACCCTTGCTACCCAGAACGAAATTGGAAGAAAGATGACGAGCGAGGTGAGGACGCCGGGGTTATAGCCGGAGCGCATGGCTGATCCGAGATGCGTAAGCGCATTGATGAAGATGATGCCATAGAGTGACAGACCGAGGATTGGCTGGCGACGACTCATGAACGCGGCGATGGGAGCGCCTACCCAAAACAATGGCAAGTTGACCGCAAGGAAAAACGGCGTCGGTATCGGGCAAGCGGGAAAGGGCGCTAGACCGAGCAAGGAGCACATCGAGTTGGGGAATGCATTGGATCGTCCAAGGAGGTCTGTGCCATATTCCTCCGCGTTGTGGATGAGGTACATTGCAACCGCAAGCCAGGACAGCCAGACGCGATCTTTCCAGCATGACTGGTCGAGGTCACTCCGCAATCTGTGAGTCAAGAAGAGCAAGGCAAGCAGAACAGCAGCCGCAACAGATCCGATCCACGGAAAGCTAAGGTCAATCCAACTCCATCTCATACCGTCCCCTCCCAGACGTTGTATCTCATGTTTATACGGATTCCAGATGCGCAGCGACTCTATCCGCTGCTCGTCTCGCATTTCCTCCCTGATAGACGCATCGCACCGCGCCTTCAGCGCCGCAGCCAACGAGGCATAATCAGCACGAGAGCCGGCGCGCTTATGATGGGGCGATGGAATGCGGCCATCCTAGGCTTTGGAGTGGACGCGGCAAGCGATATGCGAAATCGTTTCGCTATTTCGCGCCGCCAACCCGCGCGTCTTCGGCTCCGTCCTCCACGGCTTTGATCGAGAGACCAGCGACTTGGATATCCTCGTCGATACGCTGCCCGGAACCCCCTGTTCGATCTGGGTGCGCTTCAGGAGCGGCTGCGGGCGCTCCTCGGTGTTCGGGTCGACGTGCGAACGCCGGGCGATCTACCGCCGTCATTGCGCGAAGAGGTCTACGAAGCTGAGCCGGTCTGATGAATCCCCGTCTCTCGGAATACCTGGGCCAAATCAAGACCGCCGCTCAGCATTCGATCAATAAGGGATCGCCCTAAGGAAAAGGATTGCGGATGTGCAACGACTCAATCCTCTGCCCATCCTGCATGTCCTCCGAATAGACGACATCGCACCGCGCCTCCAGCGCCGAAGCCAGAATCAGCGACTCGTAGATGTTGTATCCATAACGCTCCGCCAGTCTGCGCCCACTCGAATGCGTCGCGACGGAGAGCGGCAGTATCTCGCAAAGGGTGTGAATCTGTCCCGTCACTTGGCCAATCTGGCCCCACGACCATTTCAGCTTCCTGCGCGCGACCGAGGTGAGTTCATTTAAAACCTGGACGCTGATCGTTCCACCTCGCAACAGCAGTTCTTCCGCGATCGAGCGGCGCTCGCCTTCGGCCGAGATTGCATAGATCAGCGTGTTGGTGTCGAAGAAAACGTCATCGTTCATTGGCTTCTTCGCGATTAAATTTGAAGCCTGCAGGCAAAGGCAGACGCAGAGCGCGCAAGCGGTTCAGCGCCTCCTCGCGCGTGCGGTCGCGGTCCAAAACTAAATCCCGGTCTCCCGCTAGACGGACCTCAACCTGATCGCCTTCCTTTAGCTGAAGCGCTTCTACAAGCGCCGCCGGAATACGGATCGCCAATGAATTACCCCACTTCGACACCTGCATCGCGCACCTCGTTGATATACAGAACGATCGTATATCTTTCGCTCGCTAAAGCAGCGCGAACCCTTGGAGGACCCGCTCCACCGCCTCCTCCGGCGTCCTTCCCACCGACGACAGATGCCCCATCTTCCGCGCCTTTCGCGGTCGCAACTTCTCGTAAAGGTGCAGCCGCACCCCCGGCACTGACAGCGCCGCATCGAACCTCGGCTCACGCAAACCGCCATCCGCTCTGAGCCAGAGATCACCGAGCAGATTAGCGATGGCGGCGGGCTGAACGACCTCCACCGAGCCGAGCGGCAGGTTGCAGATGGCCCGAACGTGCTGCTCGAATTGGCTGGTGACGCAGGCGCGTTCGCTGGCGTGATAGCTGTTGTGGGGGCGCGGGGCAAGTTCGTTGACAAGCAGGCGGCCGTCAGTGGCGCAGAACATCTCCACGGCGAGCAGCCCTTCCAATTGGAAGGTGTCGGCGATGCCCTCCGCAATCTGCTGAGCCTCGGCCTGCATGGCGGCAGAGATCGGCGCGGGGATGACGCTCCAGGCGAGGATCTGGCGCTCGTGCTGGTTCCAGGCGGCGGGATAGATGGCGGTCTCACCGGAGGGCGCGCGGGCGACAAGGACGGAGATCTCGCGTTCAAGGTCGATGGCCTGCTCCGCGACACCAGGGCCCTCGCCGAGGGCAGTCCATGCGCCGTACACCTCATCGTCGAAGCTGGCGTCGGCATCAAAGCCCACCTTGCCCTGGCCGCGGCCGTCGTAGCCGCCATGCGCGGACTTGCAGAAGCAGCAGCCGCCAAGCGCGGGGATCGCGGCGCGGAGGTCTTCGAGCGAACGGACGGCACGGTAGTCGCCAAGGGGAAAGCCGTTGCGGCGCAGCCAGTCTTTCTGCTCGATACGATCCTGGATGATGGACAGCATCGCTCCGCCGGGCCGCACCGGGGCGAAGCTGGCGGCGGCATCCATGCTGGCGATGGAGACCTGCTCGATCTCGAGCGTGACCACATCGCACCCGCGCGCGAGATTCGCGGCCTCGCGAGTATCGTCCCAACCCGCCTCGATGCAGCT
>CAXTWP010000024.1:8589-9967 GCA_964247945.1 uncultured Acidobacteriaceae bacterium
GTCGACGACCAAGCGGGCCGGACAGGCGGGGTCGGGATCGAGCACCTGGATGCGGTAGCCCATGCCGCGCGCGGCCATCGCCGTCATACGGCCAAGCTGGCCGCCGCCGAAGATGCCGATGGTGGCACCGGGAAGGATCGTTGGCGGGACGCTCATGCGCTTGCTTCCTCTCCGACCACTTCGGCGAGGACTTCCTCTCTGCGGCGTTCGCGCCAGGCGATCAGGCGCTGCTGGAGCGCGAGGTCAGTCGTCGCGAGCATGGCGACGGCGAGCAGGCCGGCGTTCATCGCTCCCGCCGCGCCAATGGCTAGCGTGCCCACCGGGATGCCCTTCGGCATCTGGACGATCGACAGCAGCGAGTCCATGCCTTGCAGCGCGGTCGCCGGAACGGGAACACCGAGCACGGGGACGACGGTCTTTGCGGCGATCATGCCGGGCAGGTGGGCCGCGCCGCCCGCGCCCGCGATGATGACGCGGAGACCGCGCGCGATGGCGGTCTCCGCGTACTCGAAGAGCAGATCGGGCGTGCGATGGGCGGAGACGACGCGCGCCTCGTGGGGGACGCCGAACTCGCGCAGCACCTCGACCGCGCGGGCCATTACGGTGTAGTCACCGCGGCTGCCCATAACTACGCCGACGAGAGGATTCTCGGCCATAAGGCACGATTATAGCGGGGGCGGCTCGCCGGCCTAAGCGACAGGCACCTCGGTGAAGACAGCGCTGGAATAGCGCGAGTAGACGGGCGGCGTCGAGCCGTCGTACATCCGGATAAAGTATTGCTCCACCTGCGCCTCGCGCGGAATGGAGAAGCCGCGAACGGGGCTGCGCAGCACCAGATCCTGATCGACCCCGGCACCGAAGTCGTCATCGCGGCGGCGCACCTCAAAGCCGCCGCCGTTTGGTGGAGCTGTGCCGGCGTCGATTTGGAGAGCGGTGGCCGTGGCGCTGACGAGAGTCATCTGCAAGAGCGTCGGCAGCACGATGGCTGGTCCGGTGAGCGCGGTCTGCGGGAGCAGAGCGTCGGGCGCGATGGCCTCCGACAGCTTCAGGCCCAAGCCCTCCGCCCAGTCGTTCGCGAAGGCGATGTGGTAGGTCAGCAGCTCGGGGGAGGCGGTGCTGTCGGCGATGGTGACACCGCGAACGAGCACGTTGGTCGTTTGACCGCCCGAGTTCAGAACCAGCAGATCGCCCGGCCAAATGTCGCCGCTCTGCTGCGGGTTGATCGCGGTGTAAGTGCCCGCGATGGCCGCGGCGCGGGCGGAGGCAAAGCTGAGGAGGGCCTCGGCGGCGCTTTCGCAGTCGGCGGTGCTGCGGGCGATCGGTTTAAGCACCTTGCCCAGCCACGCCGCTGTTCCTGGCGAGTTTCCGGCGGCCTCCC
>CAXTWP010000024.1:9977-10738 GCA_964247945.1 uncultured Acidobacteriaceae bacterium
CGACCGCGCGCTGCCGGGTGCGATACATGACAGTTACCAACTCACCCGCAACCGGGATGCGGCCGGCGTAAAACGTGACCCTTCCCGTGCTCGCGATCTTGCAATCGACGCCTTCGCCGGCCGTCCCAAGCAGACGCGTAAAGGTCTGACCGCTCGCAAGCGTGCTGGTCACCCAGCCGGAGCCGGTCTGGGTAATGCGGCAGTAGCCCATCGTGCCGAAGAGCTGGACGCTGTCGACGGCAGCGAAGGTGCAGCTGACTGGGGTGCTGGCGATCGACCCGGCGGAGGCGGTGTCGTAGAGGATCGTGGCGGGCGTGTTGGAGGAGACGCCGAGGTCCACGAGCTCGAAGACGGCCGACATGGGCGCGGCGACCAGGCCGCCGCCGAAGGACTCGACCGCGCCATTGACCATCGCATAGTAGGTCTGGAGAACGCGCTGCGTCTCGTGGCAGTGCAGCCGTATGCGGAAGGTATAGGTGTGGTTGGAGAGGACGGTGTAGCTGGTTCCCACTTCTGCCCCGGACAAGAAGGGCGTCACAATAGTCGAGCCGTTGCTCTGCCGGACGTTATAGCCGGCGAAGCAGTTTGCCCTGGAGATCGAACCCTCGTACATCCCGCACAGAACCCCGTCGCTCGCGCCGCTCAACTGAAGACTTCCGGCCTCGATAACGAGCGTGCCGCCCATCTCGACCGCGTCGATGGCGGTCAGCGTGGTCTGCCCGTCGAAGCCGTTGCCGCCGTTCATCAAGAGTCCGCCCGAG
>CAXTWP010000024.1:10748-13545 GCA_964247945.1 uncultured Acidobacteriaceae bacterium
GTGTTGAAGCTGTCATTGACGACATACTTCTGGTTGACGGTGTGGGCGGGGATGAAAGGATCGCCGCTAAGCTGGAAGACGGCGGTCGTTCCGTCGCCGGCAAAGACCTCGGTCACGAACGCCGCCGGTTCGATGGCTCCGCTAACGGTGACGTCATTGGCAAGCTCCTTCACCACCGCCGTTTTGAGAGCGGGGACTTGCAGGGTGCCGTCGCCGTCGCTGAAGGTGTGCATCACAGTACCCGCGGGCTGGAGGCTCAAGGCACCGTTGAGGGCGCGGTACGCGGCGTAGGTTGAGCCGGCAAGCGCGCCCGCGTTGGTGGACCAGTTCTTTCCCTGCTCAGGAAGGAAGAAGCCGACGGCACGGCCGTTCTGCACAGCGGCGGTGCTCAGACCGGCGCCGCCCGCGCGCTGGGTCAAGGTTCGCAGCACCTGACCGCCCGCCTCCGCCAGACCTGCCTCTCCGAAGAGCACGGTCTGCTTGTCGAGCAGCCACTCGTCACTGACGGCGCTGACGCCGGTACGGTAGACCGGACCCGCGAGGCCGCCGCCCGCGTAGATCTGTTAGGGATCGGGTGCCAGATAGCCGGTGAAGAGGATGGTGCTGTTGTCGCTGCCCACCACCACCCGCCCGCGCGGGCCGGGCATCGCCGGACCCGGCGCGATGCCCGTACCCAATACGAGCGCTCCGCTGCAACGCGAAGGCTCGTTGAGGGCGCGCACGATTTTGAGGGGAGCGGTGGCGTCGAGATAGGCGCTGTAGTCGACTGCTCCAAGACCATCCAGATTGTCGATCGTCAGGATCACTGGGCGGCCTCCCCGGCAAGATCAGGCAAGGGGTCGACAGCTACGGGTACGGGTTCCAGGCCGCGCATCTGGCGGACCTCGGCCACAGTCAGTACGCCCGCCTTCAGCAGCTCGGTTTGGATCTGGAGTTCTTCCATCTCGTCGCGGCTTTCGAGGTCGTTGAAGCAAAACTCAAACTCCCGCCAACCGAGCTTTTTAGCGAACAGATCGCGCGTGATGTGTTCGGCCAGCAGCTTGGCCACGGGAACGATGGCGCTCTGGAAGGCCTCGTCGGCCATTTCCCCGGCGGTCGAACGGTTCACGTCCTTCTGCAGGCCGAGCAGCATGGGCGGCAGTTCAAAGGCGTTGGCGATCATCAGAATCAGGAACTGCTGCCACTCCAGGCGCAGATCGGCGTCCGTGCCGCCGGCGAAGCGAAGCACCTCCGGCTTCTGCTCGCAGCTGAGCAGCGGCACGCGGCCCGTGCCTTCGATCTCGTCCTGCCACCAGCGGATCAGGCGATCGTGCTGCTCGGGCGTCGCCTCGTTCAGCCAAAGGGCATACTGGACGACAGAGTTCGAGGCAAGTTTGCCTGCGTAGCGATTGGCGCTGAGAAACTGGTTGACCGTTTCGAACGCCACCTCCAGCCGGCCCAGGCCGAACGGGGTGTGGGTTCGCGGATTCAAGCGGATATACATCAACTCGTCGTCGAGCAGGGGCACGATCGCACCTTTGGCCGTGGCCGGGGAGGCGAACTGGCCGGTCGTGTTCTGGGCATAGCGCGGTGTATGTGCGTCGCCATCCCACTTCGGGTCGATCTGGATGGTCGCGCCATCGACCGGGTAGAGGTGGAAAGGCTGCTCCGGATCGTCCGTCGCCTCCATCTCCACCGCGCCGAAGCCGCCGACCAGCAGGTCTTCAAGCACCTGCTCCCACAGCACGCGGAAGCTGTCCGCGGCGTTCGGCTCTTCCATGCAGCGGCGCAGGATGTTGATTCGTTCGGCGGCGTCTTCAATTGTTACACCTGCATAGCCCCGCCGTACGCGAATTTGCCAGTCCATGCTGGCGATGCGGTCCTTGACTACATTAATGGCCCGCCGCGCGACCGGCGTCTCGGCAAAGCGGCGCAGATTGGCAGGAGTCGGCTTGGGCATCGCCGCCTGACCGACCCGTTGTGGATTCATGATGGACGGCAAGACCGACGTATTGCGCGCTCCCGCCGCCGCTTCTATCGGCACGGTCTCGGGCCCGGCCATGGCTTGCCCCATTGCCTGCAAGAGTTGCTTCACTGCTGTACGAACTCCCATTGCCTCACTCCTTTACTGTCTGGCGCTGCTGGCGCGCAAAAAGAGAAGGCATGGCCGCTAAGCCATGCCTGTTGCATAGAATCTTGTTCTTGGCTCAGACGCGGAGCTCGGTCTGCGCAGTCTCCGCGATGCGTGCGAGATCACTGACCGTCATCACGCGGATCGCCTGTCGCTCCATGGTCTCTACACCGAAGCGGTACGCCTCCGCGGCGTCTTCATTCAACGCGCGCACGGGCTCGACGATGGCTGTCAGCTCCAGCGTTGCCGCTTCCACGCGCGTCACGCCCTCCCGCAGTTGCGGCACGGTAAAGGCGAGCACCTTGGCCGCCTCCACATCGCCTTCGAGCGATACCGCCTGAAACATCCTGACCATACCATTCGGCCGGTAGCCACAGTCGATCTTCATTGGATCGCCCGGGGCGGTGTAGAGCGCGGCGGCGATGCGCTTTCGCATCAATCCCCACGCGCCCACGCGCTCAAAATGGTTCCGCATGGCTCCCACAATCGCGGCGCGGCCCGTACGCTTGCGACTTGTCCTGACCTTCAGCGGCTCGACGTACATCCGCATCAGCTGCTCGATCTCGGCGGGAATACTTTCGGCGAGACAGGCCCGGGCCTCGGTAATCTGGAGTGAGTTAGAGAGCGTATCGCCGAGGACCTGCATGACGGGTTTGTTCTCGGCGAGACCACCGCGCAAGCGGCTCT
>CAXTWP010000024.1:13555-17825 GCA_964247945.1 uncultured Acidobacteriaceae bacterium
GATTTGGAGCGAGTTCGAGAGCGTGTCACCTAACGCCTGGAGCACCGGCTTGGGATCGGAGGCGCTTGCGCGCAAGCGAACCTCGATCTCAGATTAAAGCGCCTCAAGCAGGCCGACATCGGCATCTTGGTCCATGCAGCGAACCCGGCTCCAATCGCGCGTAAAGCGCACGACCGAGCGCGAAAGCCGCTCGGACCCCGATCCAGCAGCGGCCTCGCGCAACACCACCCCGATATTGGTGAACTCGCCCTTAACCACATCCGGCACATAACGGATGAGGAAGAACTCGCACGGCAGCCGTTCCCTCACATCATCCTCCTTCGCCTTCCGTCGCCTTGATTGAGCAATCCATGCGCCATCCCGTTCACATTACATACTCTTCGTTTTTGCCGAGCTTTCGCGGTTCCGGGAACAGTCTTGGCACCACCACGCTCTTGCCCGCGGACCAGAAGGGGAACGGGTCCCGGTCTGAATCCCGGAACGATACGATCAGATCGCGTACCCGCGACCGCCGCGCGAGCAGTTGCTCCATCAGCCGCTCAATCTCGGCGGTGTTGCCGCCGTACCACTCCGGCGGGACCGCCTCCGCAATGCTCCACAAGACACCTGCGTCCATGGCTTCGATCCGTCCGAGCCACGGCTCAAAGCTCTTCCAGCCGGTGACGCCCGCGTACACCACATTGCGCGCGTAGACGCCGCGCAAGGGGCTGTCGGGAAACGTCCACTCGCCCGCGTTGAAGCAGAACCCCTGGTCGATAAAGATCGCCCGGTAGCGACGTTCGCGCACCCTCCGCTCGAAGACGGCTTGCCTTCCATTGCAGTTCCCCGTCCATTTATCGATCGCCAGCATTCCTGAAAATTCGCCTAAGTTGCGCACGTCCTCGAGCTGCGACTCCGGCAGGTAGTCGACGACCTGACCCGGCATCAAACCGCCGACAAAGTGGCTGCCGAATTGCAAGCCTGAGCGGTACGGCTCCTTCAATCCGCGCGGCAGCTCCAGGTACATCTCGTGCGTGTGCGTCACCAGCCACTCCGTCACGTCGATCACCTCGCTGACCGGAACGGTCAGCCCGGCCGCCTCGGCCAGCCGCGTGGCGATCAGTTCATTCGCGAGGACGCGCGGGTGCTGCGGGTTGTTCTGGAACTTCACCACCCACAGCTTCCCGTCCGCGCCCAGCATGAGCTGGCTCTGTGCGCCGCCTCGCATCTTCTGAATCGCCTGTACCGCCAGAACCGCCACGCCACTCTCCCGCAACCAGCAGCATACTGTACGGGGCCGCCGGCGGTTCACGGTCCCGGCCTAGCGGTGACGTATCGCCTGCTGGAGCCTCTCGATACGCACCTGCTGCGCAATCGCCATGGCCATCAGGCAATCGTCATGCGAACCGGCCGCCGCGCCGGTGCTGCCGTTCTGTCGCGTCACGTAGGTGCGGCACTCCGCCAGCAGCCGTTTGCTGTAGAACAACTCGGGATTCTCGACCAGCATCGTCCCTAGACGCACGACGATGCGCGGCTTCGAGGCCGACGTGGTGAGCCAACCCTGCAGGTTGTCCGGCTGAGTATACACATTCCGGTAGCGCTCCGCCGATTCAAGGAACGCAAGCACCCCCGAACCGTGGTTGTTGCGTTCCACCGCAATCATGGCCCCGCCGTATCGCCGCGCCAGTTCAGCTGAGATTTTAGCCAAATCCGAAGGCCTCATCTTCTTTTGGAGCTCCGCGCACTGCATTCCGCTCGCAATCTCGATCACCTGGACGGCGGAGTAGTCGCCGTCCGTCCCGCCTCCGGCGGTGTCGACTGCAACCAGATACTCCTTACCCGGCACCGGGTCCGCCCAGAGATGCAGTGCGCCCCGCTCCTCCGTCTTCGGCGGTGCCCCGAGTTCGGAGATGCGCTTTTCGATTGCATCGGTCTCGAAGCAGCAATCGCCGGTCGCCCGGAAGCAGCGCTCGGCGTCCTCGGCGAACTCCTGCGACGAGAGCTGACCGTAATCAGCCTGTAGCCCGCGCCGAAAGCCGATCTGCTCCGGAGTCAAATCATGCCTCATGATCACCTCGTTCTCCTCGTCCGTAAAGTCGGTTGCGGGCGCGGAGACGTAGGCGTCCTCCATCCACCACGGTAGAAAGTGCCGCGCGACGCCGGTCTCGACTGCCCGCGACCACTCGTTGTAAAAGCAGCCGTAGGCTCCGTTCGGGGTCGATTCGAGCACCAGCTCGCCCGAAGGCACCAGCGCCGCCCGCAATCCCGCCAGCGTCTCCCGCGCATCGCCAGGCCAGCGCGAAACCTCGCTGCAGTGCAGGTTCTGTATCGTCAACCCGCGCCCCGCGCCCCGGTCGGCCGCGCTCAAGACACGAAACTCGCTGTCGAGCGCGGGGAAAACCATCTGCCGTACATTGGAGCGGCTCTTCTTGAGCGCACCGTGCCGATAGCGCGCCGGCAGGCACTCCCAAAATCGCTGCACGATCCGAAAGATCCCCTCCGCGGCATCGCGGGTCTGCGCTACCTGCACCGTCAATACGCCGCGCGCGGTCACGGTCTTCAAGAAGAATCGGCCTGAGACCCAGGTGGTCATCCCCATCTGTCGCGCCTTGAGAACGATGTTCTTCTGACTTCGCGCCTTCTCAAACTCGCGTTGCGCCTTGTTCGCCGTGAGCGGAAGCATCAGTCCATCACGCCCCCTCACCATCAGAAGATCCTGTGCGTGACGGATCATGCCTTTCTCTCCGTCCGGAGGGCCCGCTAATTCCTTTCCCAGAGCTAATAACTGCTCCACACTCATCGTTTCTTCCATCTTGTCCCGTCGATTCGCGTGAGGCACGACCGCCGCTCTTCGACCCCGTTATCCCGGAGTCGAAGAGCCTAGGTCGTACTCGTTTACATCTCCCAGTGGCAGCCCGCGACCGTCTTCGGGTTGGGCACATCGCGCAGCGTCAAGGTGGCGTTGGCCGGTACGTTGATCGAAGCCAGTCCGTTGATCGCCTGGTTGGCGTTCAAGGGTGCCACGGACACTGTGTACGCCGACTGTGGATTGTTAATCCGGTACGCGGCCCCGCTCTGTCCCGTGCAGTCCGGCAGCGTGATCGTCCCTGAACCCGTCAACCCGGCGAGGCTGATGTAGCCGTCGGCCGCCGTCATCGCGTAGCTCAGCGCGGTCACTACATGAGGGCTCGCTTCGTTGTAGCCAAAGGTGTAATTCAGCACGTTGCTCGCCGCCGCGGCCAGCAATGCCTGTCCTGCCTCAGTCGGATGGACGTGGTCGGCCTGGAAGTAGGTTCCCGCGCTTGCGCCGTCGGCACCGAGCAGCGGATTCGCGGCAAAGTCGATCACTCCATCCGCGCCGCCCGCCTTGGCCTGCGAGAGGATCAAGGTGTTGTAGGCGTCCTTATCGCTATCGAGGGTCCGTCCACCAGGATCGGTGCCCGTCCGCGAGAGCATCGTACCCACAAACACCTTGCAACCGGCCGCCTTCATCGTCTGGACCTCGCCGAACAGGTTCATCAAAACGCTGGAAGCCGATACATTCTGCGAACTGAAGTCGTTGGTGCCCGCAAGAATCAGCGCCAAGGATGGTCCGGAGGTCGACCGGCACTGCAAAGCGGCGCGGTTCGGCTCGGAGCCGTTGATCGCCGAAAGAGTGATGCCCGTGATGCCCCAGTTGGTCGTCGTATACGCCGGCTGGTTTGCCAGCGTAAGCAGAGAAGGCCAGGGCGTGGAGACACCGTAGCCGAACGTAATCGAGTCACCGATCGCATGAAGCTGCGGCGCAGCTTCCTGGATGTTGACCGGGACCGTCGATACGCCGCGCGACGCGACCTCATTGGTGATGGCCGCCGTCACCGCTTGCACTGCCGACGCCGAAAGCTGGGTCGGGTACGTGCGCAGCCGGTACATGGTGCCGAGGATGCCGGAACTCTGCCACGGGGCGACACCCGAGGAACCAATAAAGAGATTGCCGGTCGTCTGCGCGCCCGCCGAGCTTGCCTGCGACAGGTAGGAAGCCACCTCGTTTCCGTCGATGTAGATGTGGTCCGTACCGCCCGTTCCACCCAGCGTAGCCGCGAGGACATGAAAGCCGGAGATGAGGTTCGGCGTCGAAGTCGCAACATGACCATTGACGAACAGCGTGGGCGCGTAAGCATTCGGGATAAATCCATATGCCGGCCCCGGGGTGTAGTTATACATAAAGTTGAAGCCGCTGCCCCCCGTGCTGTTTGAAAGGATCAACGGATATTGATTGCCGGTCTGGGGAACTGACGTAATCGGATTGACA
>CAXTWP010000025.1:0-7056 GCA_964247945.1 uncultured Acidobacteriaceae bacterium
CCCTCATGCAGGTCAAACTCGAAGATATTGCCGCCTGTGAAGAGATCTTCACCACGCTGATGGGTGAGGACGTCGAAAGCCGGCGCAAGTTCATCGAAGAGAATGCGCTGGACGTCAAGAACCTCGATATATAGGCGACGGCAGGTGTTTGCCTTAGCCCTTCCGCGAACCCGTGGAAAGGCTGGAGGCAGCAGTGTCACCCCTGGTACCTCTGGGTGAACGGTAAGTTCAAACTACCATTTAAGCCCGTAGTTGCTGAGAACCAGGCCCTTGACCCGCGCCAGTTCTTTATCCCCTTTAATTGGGGAGCACACGTTGGTAATAATCTGTTCAAGGGTTTGTGAGCCCTTGAAGTTCGATCCATGGGACGAGTGGGTCTTATCGTCAACGTTCAGCACGCTGGTCACCTCGGCCCGTACTTTCTTGTAGTCAGCCGAACCCACGTTGTAGGACGTCTTCAAATCGGTGTACGTCGCCGTCAAGGGCACCGCTTCCACCAGCGGAGGCAGCGTTGCGCAGGAGTAAGTTCCTATCTTTTTTACGGTGCCGACATTAAAGTGGATCAGCAGATGATAATTGATCACCTGCGCGACGAACTTATCCGTAGCTTCCAGGTCTTTATCGTCGAGCCATTTGTTAAGTGCGGCATAAAGTTTGTTGAATGTCGTAACGTTGTCTACGTTTTTGTAGTCTTTGTTGAAATCAGGCTTACCGATTAGGTTTTTGAGTCCTTCTTTGACTTGCTCCACTGTCGCTTTCGCCATACTTCTCAGCTCCTTATCTGTGTGCGATGACGGTTTGATGGCTAACTTACCGCCATTTCCTTCCGTGTGTCTGCGATGTTACCGACTGTTCTAGAGGCCAGTATGGGCAGTCCGCCAAAGCCAGGCCATAAGGTTTGAGCGTGAACGATTCGAGCCATGCGCGAATGGCGAAATCGTATCACGACGCCCGGGAAGGCGTGTGTTCCGGCAGGGGCGCACCATGCCCCCACAAGAAAGCTCTCCTGCTGCGTTCTATGCGTTGTACCGCCTTTGGAATCTCTTTACATCCTCAACTTAAACCTCCGCATCGCACGCAAAGTGCCCACAGAGACACTTGCCGCGAACGAGCATCTTGCAACCGACATTCCCGCGCGCCTTGACCGGCTGCCGTGGAGCCGGTGGCATACCCGCGTCACCGCCGCGCTTGGCATCACCTGGCTGCTCGACGGCCTGGAAGGCGGCATCGGCGGTTCGCTTTCGGGCGCGCTGAAGCTGCACGAGACCCTCGCCCTTACGGACGCGCAGCTCGGCCTCAGCTCCTCGTTCTATCTTGCCGGGAATGTCGTAGGCGCGCTCACCTTCGGCTACCTGGCCGACCGCTTTGGCCGCCGCAAGCTCTTTTTCTGGACGCTGCTGCTCTATGTCACCGCGACTGCCCTCTCCGGGTTCTCCTGGAGCCTCGTGTCGTTCACCCTCTGCCGCTTCCTCACCGGTGCGGGCATTGGGGGCGAGTACGCCGCAGTCACTTCCGCCGTCGACGAGCTGATCCCGGCGCGCCTCCGCGGCCGCGTTGATCTGCTCATCAATTCGACCTTCTGGCTCGGCGTGATGCTCGGCTCACTCGTGTCGGTGGCCTTTCTTTCGCCGGCGCTGTTCGGCGTCGTACGGGGCTGGCGGGTCGCCTTCCTCGCCGGTCTGCCCATTGCCGCCGTGGTGCTCGCCATGCGCCGCCACCTGCCCGAAAGCCCCCGCTGGCTGCTCAGCCACAACCGCGAACCGGAAGCGGAAGCCATCCTCACCGCCATAGAGAGCGAAGTTCGCAACCAGACCGGTCAGCTTCCCGAAGCGTGCGCCCCCGTGACCATTCCGATCAACACCGGTGCGAGCTTCGGAACAGTACTCCGCCTCTTTACTGGCCCGTACCGCGCCCGCGCCTGGCTCTGCATGGGCATTATGGTCGCGCAGTCTTTCTTCTACAACTCGGTTTTCTTTTCCATTACGTTGATTCTGTTGCGCTTCTACGGCGTAACCGCGACGCGCGTTGGCTATCTCTTTCTGCCGATCGCCTTTACCAACTTTCTTGGCCCCGCCCTGATGGGTCACCTCTTCGATAGCATCGGACGCCGTACGATGATGGCATTCACCTTCTCGCTTGCGGGCGTCACGCTCTTTGTTGCGAGCCTCCTGTTCCTTCACGGTGGATTGACGATGGTGGCGCAGGTTGCACTTTGGTCACTCTGCTTCTTCTTTGCCGCGGCAGCCGCCGGGTCGGCCTATCTCACCACCAGCGAGCTCTTCCCGCAGAGTATCCGGGCCACCGCCATCGCCTTCTTCTACGGTTTCGGCACCCTCTTCGGCGGTGTGGCGGGCCCCTTTGTCTTCGGCTATCTGCTCAACCGGGGCCAGCGCGGGCCACTCTTCTGGGGCTTCACCGCCGCCGCGCTCGGCATGGTGATCGCCGGAGCGGCTCAGGCGGTCTGGGGCGTCGCCGCCGAACGTCAGCCGCTGGAGGCTCTTGCTTCGCTGGAATGATCTGCTTACCTAATAGGGAATGCTCTATCCGGCGTTCCTCCGTGGGGTCATGCCGCGTCCGAACCCTTTGCTACCCTATAACTCTGTATCTCGAAGCACGCGTTCGTTCGCATAAGGATTGGCCGCAACCATGACCAAGATGAAGATCCGCAAGGCTGTCTTTCCCGCCGCCGGCCTCGGCACACGTTTTCTGCCCGCTACCAAAGCGACGCCGAAGGAGATGCTCTGCCTAGTGGACAAGCCGCTGATCCAGTACGGCGTCGAGGAGGCGGTCGCTGCTGGGTGCACCGAGATCATCATCGTTACAGGACGCGGGAAGAGCACGATGGAGGACCACTTCGACAAGTCAGTGGAGCTTGAAGCGGTGCTTGAGGCCAAGAACAAGACGGCGCTGCTGGAGGTGGTGCGCTCGGTATCGCGGCTCGCCAAGATCGTCACGGTGCGGCAGCCGGAGGCGCTTGGGCTGGGCCATGCCGTGCTGATGTCGAAGGAGATTGTCGGCGACGAGCCGTTCGCCGTTCTGCTGCCGGATGACATTGTCGACGCCACCGTGCCCTGCATGAAGCAGATGGTGGAGGCCTTCGAAGAGACGCAATCGAGCATTCTCGGATCGGAGGTGGTAGCGGGCGCGGCCATCTCGGCCTACGGCTGCCTGGACTGCACCCCCCACCCCGGCAACCCGCGCCTGCTTGCGGTGAAGAACATGGTCGAGAAGCCGAAGCCGGAGGAAGCGCCCAGCCAGAACGCTATTATCGGGCGCTACATTCTTACGCCGGGCATCTTTGAGATGATCGAAAGCACCGCGCCGGGCGCGGGGGGCGAGCTGCAGCTGACCGATGCCATCAAGGCCCTGCTGCAGCATGAGAAGGTCTACGGCTTCAGCTATGAGGGTAAGCGTCACGATGCGGGCGACAAGCAGGGTTTTCTGCGGGCTACCGTGGAGTTGGCGCTGAAGCGGGAAGACCTGGGGCCGAGCTTTCGCGAGTGGTTGAAGGTTGTTCAACTCTAAAGCTGCGTAGATTTGGACGTGGAACCTACTGCGGCAGCAGGCCGGGCTTCGGCATCCTGCCCATGTGCACCCACGCCAGCAGTTCGTCGAAGGCGGTGCCGACTTCGTCCGCAGACATGGTGCAGTGGCCGTCGCGGTGGACGTATTGCTGGACGTAATGGTCGCCGAAGCCCGCCTGCTCCACAATATGGCCGTAGAGTGCCAAGGTCGTTCCGGGGATGAGCGGGTCGTAGGTGGTATGCAGCGCGAGCATCGGTTTGGTCAGCTTGCCGTCGGGCATGTAGTGGCCGATCAGGTACTTGCGGGCGGCGGGGTCGGCTGCGTAACGCTTGACTGCGTCGTTTAACTTATTGTCTTCGCTGGTCGAGTTGGGGTTGGTGCCGGTGTAGAGATAGTTGCGGTTGTCGAACGGATTGCCGCCGGCCTTGTGCTGCATATCGGCGACGACAAAGCTGATGTAGCTGATCATATGGACGACGTCGTTGTCGTTGTGCAGGGCCATCAGGTTGCGCATGGCCAAAGCGGCCGCGGGGTGGTCGCGCAAAGCGTCGGCGATCCGCTTTCGGGTTGCGTCCGTCTCCGGCGGCGGCGAAGGGTAGCCCGTGTTCGGCGCAGGCACGAGCGGGGGCAGCCGGCCGGGTAAGTCGGCGTCGACGGCCGCGCGAGCGGCAAACCGCCGGGTAAACGACTCGTACGTGGGGCCGACCGCACCGCACAGATCGAGGCCGCCCACATACGGCTTCGCATTCCGTTCCAGGGTCATGTCGGTGAGCAGGCCGCCCATGGAGCCGCCCGCCACGATGGTCTCGATAGGCTGGCCGTAGGTGCGGACGAAGTACTTGCGCAGGTTTTCCGTCGCGGCCAGCGCGGCGTCCAGTGCCCACCCGGTTTGCGAGTAGCCGCTCTCGGCTACCGCATAGCCGCGCTCGAACATCGGCCGGCTCTGATCGGTCAGCGCGTTGGCCGGGTGGTAGGTGAACGGCGTCTCGCTGTAACCGTGATAAAAGACGACGAGCGCGTGGTTCCACTTGTTGGGTATGTCGATGCGGTAGGCGGCATCGTCCAGCAGCCCGGTCTCGACCGTGCCGTAGGGGGTATGCAGAACGCTGGGCGGGACCGAAGGGTTTTTCGCGAGTTTCTGTGCCGCCAAGATCGAAACGGAGAACGCGCCCACAACCGCCAGCGCGGCAGGCCGAGCAAACATCCGGAAGCAAGAGTGCATGACGCAAGCATAGAAGAAACTGCCCGGCACGGCCAATGGAAGGACGGAAGCGGTATACTCGTCGAGTTTCTCCGCGCCTTGCTTTACCGGCGCGGCATCTCGTTCAAAGGCAAAGCCGTGCCCATTCAATTCTCCCGCAGGTCTTTTTCCCGTCTCCTTGGTGCTGCCGCCGGCGCCGTCTCACTGCCTTCGCTGGGTATTGATGGCGCCGCGCAAAGCAAGGCACACGCCGGTACGCTGCGATCCTTTCCGCCGGGCTTTCTTTGGGGCTCCGCCACGGCCTCCTACCAGGTGGAAGGTGCGGTCAAGGAAGACGGCCGCGGCGCGTCCATCTGGGACACCTTCTCGCATACCCCCGGCAAGACGCATAACGGCGACACCGGCGATGTAGCGGACGATAGCTACCACCGGTACAAAGAAGACGTCGCGCTGATGAAGGCGTTGGGTCTGAAGACCTGCCGCTTCTCAGTCGCCTGGCCGCGTGTCTTCCCGACCGGGAGCGGCACGCCGAATCCCAAGGGCCTGGACTACTACAACCGCTTCGTGGACGAGTTGCTCGCCAACGGCATCGAGCCATACTGCACCCTGTACCATTGGGACCTACCGCAGGCGCTTGAAGACAAGGGCGGCTGGCAGAACCGCGCCACCGCGCAACGCTTCGCCGAATACGCCGGGTACACCGCCGGCAAGCTCTCCGGCAAGGTCAAGCACTTCATGACCATGAACGAGATCCAAACCTTCATCGAACTCGGCTATGGCAATGGGACTCACGCGCCCGGTCTGAAGCTGGCTCCACAGGCCTTTGCGCAGACAAACCACCATGCCGTCCTCGGGCATGGTCTGGCCGTTCAGGCGATCCGCGCCGGCGCCCAGCCAGGCACCAAGGTTGGCCTGGCCGACAACCTTTCAGCTTGCGTCCCCGCGATTGACGCGCCGGAGCACGTCGCGGCGGCGCGCACCGCCACGCGCGAGGAGAATGCCAGCTACCTTACCGTGATCAGCGAAGGCCGCTACACCGACTTGTATCTACAGCGTCTCGGTGCCAATGCGCCGCACACGACGCCCGACGAGATGAAGGCGATCGGCGCGCCGCTCGACTTCCTCGGGCTCAACATCTACACGGCAACCTACATACGGGCCGACGCGTCGCCGAAGGGCTATGAGCGGATCTCCAATCCTTCCAGCTTCCCTCATTTGGCAAGCCCATGGCTGACGGTAGGGCCGGAGGCGCTCTACTGGTCACCTCGCTTTGTCACCGAATTGTGGAAGCCCGCCGAGATTTACATCACCGAAAACGGCTGCTCTTCGGACGACAGGCCTACCGCCAAGGGCGAGATCCTGGATACCGATCGTATTATGTATCTCCGCAATTACCTTACGCAGCTGCAACGCGCCACGGCGGAGGGCTACCCCTTGAAGGGCTACTTCTGCTGGAGCCTGCTCGACAACTATGAGTGGGCCGATGGCTACGAGAAGCGTTTCGGCATCACCTATGTGGATTTCCAGACGCAGAAGCGCACCCCCAAGCTTAGCTCTGCCTTTTACAAACAGGTGATCGTCAGAAACGCTCTTGCCTGAAGCCGGAAGCAACAGATCACTCCCAGAGAACCAGCCGCATGAAAAACTGATAACAAGTCAATATGTTATTGACGCGAGGGCCGGGCCAATACAAACTAGTGTCGATCGCTCGAAAGGATCTCTGCCATGTGCTCTATCCTGCACTCCTTTTCCCTCTCCTGCCTGTTAGCGACCGCCACGATCGCTTACGCCGACACCGTCTACACCAGCGCGGCAGCCTTCAACGCCGCGACGACCACCACTGCCACCGCCACCTTCAACGGTATCGCGGCCCCCGGTTCTTTTGCCAATGAGACTCCGTCGTTCACCAGTGCCGGTGCCACCTTCACGTCTTCGGGCACCAGCACCCTCTTCGTCATCGATCCCGGTTACTACGGCAGCACCTACAGCGGCGGTGGCTTCCTCTCCACCGATTACAACTCTCCCTCCGACCTGCTGACGGTCGCACTTCCATCGTCTTCATCCGTCGCCTTCAACTATGGCGGCCTGCTGGGCCCAACCACACCGTTCACAATCGTGCTGTCGGATGGCTTCGCGTACACCTTCTCCACGGCTGATTCGATCCTGGGACTGGATGCCAGTCTGGACTTCATCGGATTTACCACTTCGGCCCCCATCACGGGCTTCACCCTGACCCTGCCCGACAGCTCCGCGTACAACGCCATCGATAACGTTTCGTACACGGCCCTGCCCAGCGCCGGCACTCTGCCCGAACCCTCAAGCATGCTCCT
>CAXTWP010000025.1:7066-17518 GCA_964247945.1 uncultured Acidobacteriaceae bacterium
GCCGTAAACTAAGGCCCACACCAAGCGTTTAGCTAAGTAACCGGGTCCCCGTAAGTTCCTCACATAGCGTCCACAGGTGCCGGGCAGCTCCACCGTCCCGCGCCTGAGGCATCACTTTCGCCGGCCCCACATCGCCGCCGCGCATCTCAAGCAATCCTTGCGGCCCGTAGTAACCACCGCCCACAGCCTCCGGAGCCGTCGCCGCATAGAGCGTCGGCACCGCGCCCTCCGCATCCGTGTTCAGCAACGCGGCAATTATCCTGCCGCTCGCGCGCCGCATCGCCAGCTCCAGCTTTGACCGGTCGCCGCCCTGAAACAGGTTGGTGTTGGCCACGCCCGGATGCGCCGCCAAGCTCGAAACCCGCGACCCGGCCGCGCGCAGTCGCCGGTCCAGCTCCAGCGCCAGCATCAGGTCGGCCAGTTTCGACTGGCAATAGCTCCGCATCGGATCGTATCGCCGCACAGCCTGCGGGTCGTCAAAGTCGATCTGTCCCCTCTTGTGCGCAATGGACGCAATCGTTACCACCCGCGGCGCGCCCGCAGCCTTCTCCATCAAAGGGAAGAGCAGCGCGCTTAAAGCAAAGGGTCCCAGAACATTGGTCCCAAACTGTAGCTCAAATCCGTCCACTGTCTCCATCTGCTTCGGCGGAGCCATTACCCCGGCGTTGTTGATCAACAGATTTAAAGGCAGCCCACGCTCGATCTCTGTTGTCGCAAACGCCCGAATAGACGCAAGCGACGCCAGATCGACGATACAGAGTTCGCTCCGTGCTCCGGGAACATCTCGCTGGAGGCGAGTCAGCGCGGCTTCGCCCCTGCCGCGATCACGCGATGCAATGAGCACATGCGCTCCCTTGCGAGCAAGTTCCAGAGCTGTGTGATACCCGATCCCGCTGCTCGCGCCGGTCACCAGAGCCCGCTTACCAGCTTGGCTGGGCATATCGGCCACTGTCCATTTGTTCATTGCTGGTTGGATGCTGCTGCCGTAGAGCCGGCGGCCCAGTAACTGCTCCGGGCCCTCCCGACGAGCTCCGGACGATCGCGTAGAGGAAGCTCCAACTCGTGGACACGGGCGCGGGAGAGTGCGCTCGAAGCCATCAAGCTGTAGGCCGTAGCGCGGCTTCGATGCCGGCGTTCACCTCAGCCTGGGCAAATTCGGCGGCGACGCGGATGCCGTTCATCACGGCCTTCTCGTTGGACGACCCGTGCCCGATGATGCACGGCCCACGCACCCCAAGCAGCGGCGCGCCCCCGTACTCCGAGTAGTCGAGGCGCTTCTTGAAGTCGTTGAAGGCCCGCTTCGAGAGCAGCGCGCCGACCTGGGAAGTGACGGTGGATTTGAGCGCGTCACGGAGCGTGGTGCTGACGAGCTTGACCACACCTTCGCTCGTCTTCAGCGCGACGTTGCCGACGAACCCGTCGCAGACAGAGACATCGACGCGGCCGTTGTAGAGGTCGCGACCTTCGACATTGCCGATAAAATCGATGCCCGCCAGCGCCCGCAGCAGGGGCAGGGTGTCATGGGTCAATGTGTTGCCCTTGGAGTCCTCTTCGCCGATCGAGAGCAGTCCTACGCGCGGCCGTTCCACCTTCAGTACGTTACGCGCGTAGATGTGGCCCATCACGGCGAACTGC
Source organism: uncultured Acidobacteriaceae bacterium (assembly GCA_964247945.1). GTDB lineage: Bacteria > Acidobacteriota > Terriglobia > Terriglobales > Acidobacteriaceae > Edaphobacter. Next base: position 8,702 of record CAXTWP010000025.1, read on the forward strand.
ACGAGGTTGTCGGGGTCCGAGTCGACGTTCGCGCCCACATCAAGCAACAGGGACGGGCAGCCCGTGGTCGTCGGGAGTATCGTCGCGAGGGCCGGTCGATGCACCCCCGCCAGCATCCCCAAGACCATTTTGGCCGTAGCCATCGCCGCACCGGTGTTGCCGGCGGTGAAGAAGGCGGCAGCCCGGCCCTCGCGCACCATCTTCAGGCCAACGCGCATGGTCGAGTCGCGCTTCGAGCGCACCGCTTGCGCGGCTTTGTCGTCCATGCTGATCCACTCGGACGCGGGCACAATGAAGACAGGAAGATATTGATGCTTCAGGTGTTGCGCGGCGAGGTGCTGGCGGAGGACGGGGCGCAGAATCTCCTCTGGCCCGACCAGATGCACACGAACGTCAAGTTGGCGGCAGGCCGCAATAGCCCCGCGCACCTCTGCGTCGGGAGCCTTGTCGGAACCCATTCCGTCGACAACGATGTCCATCGGCCTCTTGCTGGGGTGCCTGCGGGTTCAGTTAGAGGGGACTAGCTGGCTTCCTTGGTCGTGAGCACGGCACGGCCCTTGTACTCGCCGCACTTGGCGCAGACGCGGTGCGGCAGCTTGCGCTCGTGGCAGTTCGGGCACTCGGAGAGGCCGGTGGGGGTCAGGAAGTCATGGCTGCGGCGCTTGGCGGTGCGCTGCTTGGAGTGGCGCCGTTTCGGATTAGGCATTGCGGTATCCCTTCACATGGCTCCGGCGTGCGCGGGCAGGCTGCGGAGAAAACTTATGGTAAGTAAACCCATTACTGCTTGAGCGCGAGCTTGTCGGCAAGACCTGCAAGCGCGTTCCAGCGAGGATCGGCCGGAGTGTCTTCGCAGGCGCAGACGCCCGTGTTCAAATTCTGTCCGCATTGCGGACAAAGACCCTTGCAGTCAGGCTGACAGAGCACCCGCCCGGGCAGGGAGAGCAGCACCTGCTCGCGGACAACGTCCTCCAGCAGCAGGCCGCTCTTTTCATAATACCCGATTTCCGTCTCGTCGAGCGTAATTGCGCGTTCGGCGGAGTCGGCGTCGGCGTCCTGCGGCCGGAAGATCAGGTCGAAGTCGCCCGCCAGCGGCGTCCGTACCGGCTCCACGCACCGCGCGCACTCCATCTCGAACTCGCCGGCGAAACGCGCCCGGACACGGATGTCGGCGATGAGGTCGTTTCCGCCGCGGTGCTCGACGATCAGGTCTGCCTGACCATTGACCGGAAGCTGGCCGAGTTGAACGATTCCTTCGATCAAATCGATGGCGCCCGGCGCGAACGACTCGGCGATCCTGAGCGGCTCATTTTCAAGTTGAAGCGGCGTGATGAGCATGGCTTAAGGCTATGCGGCCACGCCGCGCAGGTCAAATGCCGCGCTCTACCGGTAAGCGCGACTTTGTGGAACCAGTACGGTTACTACCGCAATGGATTCCCGCGCGTCCCAAGATCATGGTCTACGCCTAACACTCCGAAACGGGCCGCCGATAACGCTGCTGTGCGAAAAGCCTACAGCCATCCCCGTCTTCTCGCGTTTCTGAATCACAGCCGAACGCTGTACGCTCAAATGCTGGTACGCGCACGACGAGGACGCATGAAGCTTGATCCCTTACTACCCGCTCCGCCGAAGCGCCTGAGAAAGATCTCCCGGCGCTGGACACCCGAGCAGGCCAATGCCTGGTACGCCGCGCAGCCCTGGCTTGTCGGGGCCAACTACATCCCTTCGGACGCCGGCAACCAGTTCGAAATGTTTCAGGCCGGGACCTTCAACCCTGGCCTCATCGATACGGAGCTGGCGTTGGCAGCCGGTCTCGGCATGAACACCATGCGTGTCTTCCTGCACGATCAGCTCTGGCAGCAGGACGCTCCGGGCCTGGTGCGCCGCTTCGATCTCTTCCTGCATATCGCCGCAAGACATGGTATTTGCGTTCTGCCGGTGCTCTTTGACTCCTGTTGGAACCCTTACCCACACGCGGGGCCGCAGCAGCCCCCGCAGCCCGGCATCCACAACTCGCGCTGGGCGCAAAGCCCCGGAGCGGACCGCCTGGCCGATCCGGCCTGCGAGCCGATGCTCCAGGCCTATGCCGAGGGCTTTGTCGCCGCTTTCGCCGCCGACAAACGCATCCTCGCCTGGGACGTCTGGAACGAGCCGGATAACGGTAACAATCTCTCTTATGGACCGGTTGAGATCCAGCACAAGTCCGAGCACGTCTGCCCGCTGCTGGCGAAGGCCTTCGCCTGGGTTCGCTGCGCTGGTCCGACGCAGCCATTGACGAGCGGGGTCTGGGCCGGCGATTGGGTTGATCCCGATATTCAAAGTCCGGCAACGAAGATCCAGCTGGCGTTGTCGGATGTTCTGTCGTTTCACGATTATGACTTTATCGGCGGCTTCGAGTCCCGCATCCAGCAGCTGCTCGCTCACAACCGGCCCATCCTCTGCACGGAATACATGGCCCGCGGCGTCGGCAGCACCTTTGACAAGAACCTGCCTATTGCGCAACGCTACGGCATCGCGGCCTTCAACTGGGGCCTTGTCGCCGGAAAGACGCAGACGTTTCTGCCGTGGGACTCCTGGCAGACGCCGTACATCAACGGCAGTCCCGACCCCTGGTTCCACGACATCTTCCATACCGACGGGACGGCATACCGCCAGTCTGAGGTAGAACTGATCCGCCGGCTTACGGCTGAGGGAACCGCAGTACACCAGCACACCGAGATGGAACCGGAGCTCGTTCTTGCCGCCGTTTAGGGTTACTGCAAGCTACGGCACGAGCATGTTGTCGATCAGCCGCGTCGAGCCGACGGCGGCTGCAACCGCGATTAAACTGCCCGGCGCAGCAGCCTCAAGCGGCAGTAAGGTCTCCGCGTCAACAATCTCCAGGTAATCCAACGCAACGGTCTCCGCAAGCCGCGCCCGCGCCTCACGGAGAAGGACACCGGCATCGCGCTCACCGCCGGCAATGCGCTCAGCGATCCGCCCAAGTGTGCGCGGCAGCACCAGCGCTTGCTCACGTTGCTCCGCGCTGAGATAGCGGTTCCGCGAACTCAGCGCCAGCCCATCCGCATCGCGCACGATGGGACAGGCGACGATCTCCAGGTCGAAATCGAGGTCGCGGACCATCGCGCGCAGAACGGCCAACTGCGCGGCGTCTTTTTGTCCGAAGTAAGCCCGTGTCGGCTGGACGATGTGGAAGAGCTTGGTCACGACGGTCGCCACGCCTGCGAAATGCCCTGGGCGTAAGGCTCCGTCAAGGCAGTCTTCAAGACCGGTCATATGAATGATGGTGACATGGCCGCCGGGGTACATCTCCTCCCCCGAGGGGGCGAAGAGAAGATCGACGCCTTCGGCTTCGAGCATCGCCCGATCGGCCTCGAAGGTGCGCGGATAGCGGGCGAGGTCCTCGCCTGGAGCGAACTGGAGCGGATTGACGAAGATGGACGCGGCAACCACGGCACACTCCGCTCGGGCCCGGCGCAGCAGGGAGCGGTGACCTTCGTGGAGCGCGCCCATGGTCGGCACAAAGCCAACGAGTGGATCGTCTCCCGCTAAGCCATGCAGGGCCTCGCGCCGGGCCGTCCGCAGCTCGTCTGCGGTTCGGGCAATGACCATGGTTCAGCTCCGCCGCAGCGTGGTGACAGGAGCTTCGCGTCTGGCCTCGCGGCCTTCCTCCATCTCGACGAGCGCGAGCCGGGCCGCTTCGGGCAGATGGTAGCTCTCGTCCTCGGAAGGGAAGGTGAGGGCCTCCACGTCGCGCTTGTACTCACTGAGAGCGGTCCGCATCACGCCGGCCACGTCCGCATAGCGTCGGACGAACCTGGCCGCAGGCGAGAAGGTCATCGACATCATGTCGTGCAGCACCAGGATCTGCCCATCGCAGTCCGGCCCCGCGCCGATCCCGATGGTGGGTATGGACAGCTCGTCGGTGATGACCCGCGCCGCCTCGCGCGGGATACCTTCGAGCACCAGCGCGAAGCACCCGGCTGTCTGGAGCGATATTGCGTCTTCGCATAGCGCATCGACTGCCGCCATCGTGCGGCCCTGGACCTTGAAGCCGCCCATCTTGTGCACCGACTGCGGCGTCAGGCCGAGATGGCCGACGACCGGGATCTCGGCCTGAGAGATCCGCTGCACCAACTCGACGCGGCAGCCTTCGACCTTCACGGCCTCGGCTCCCGCCTCCTTGACAAAGCGGATAGCATTCGCCGACCCTTCATGGGGACTGCTGTGATAGCTGCCGAACGGCATGTCGGCGACCAGCAGCGCGCGGCGAACGGCGCGACGCACCCCACGCGTGTAGAGCAGCATCTCGTCCATGGTGACGGCAAGTGTGTTCTCGTGGCCCTGCATCACCATCGCCAGCGAGTCGCCGACCAGGATCAGGTCGAGACCCGCTTCGTCGATCAGCCGCGCCCTGGCATAGTCGTAAGCGGTGACGGAGACGATCGGCTGGCCGAGCCGCTTCTTCTCCTGGAGGGAGAGAACCGTCACTTTTTCCGGCTCAGCTGGGCGACAGACGCCTGAACCACGCTCCGCTGAACGCGGAGTGAAGCTAGTGAGACTCATGCTAGACCTCAGTGCAGTTCCACCGCGCGGCGCTCCTCGGAAGCAGCAACGCCTTTGGCCGGATACCACCTTTATCTGCGCATAACCTTACGCTCTCCAACTGACGATGCGCAACCGTCATCTAGTAGAGGTTCTCGCCCGCCTCCTGCTCGAGGGCGGCAAGGAAATGCCGATGGACGCGTATCCGGTCCTCGGCCAGGGCTACAGCGGTGGGTAACCTTAGCCTGGCGGGAAATTCCTCCAGCGCGCGCCGCAGGTTTGCCGCGGCCTCCGAAAATGTCGCAAAGCGCGTGTCTCGACCGATCTTGCACACGGTTCGGCTTATCCCGACCGCGCCAAGCTGCTCCAGGATGTCGGCGTCACGCAGGATCGCCCCTTCCAGGCTCAGCGGCTCGGCGGTAGGCTGGTGGGTGCGGATGCACTCGACGACTGCGGCGATCTTCTCCATGGGAAAGCCGAAGCGGGTGAGCAGTGCGGGCGTCTCCTTGATCGCGTAAACCACGTTGTCCCATCGGGCAAGCGCCTCGGGATCTCCCGGCCGGTGGCCGGTAAAGACGCCAAGATCATGTAGCCACGCCGCAGCGTACACGACGTCATCGTCGTAGGTCAGCCCTGCACCGACTGCCTGTGTAAGCGCATAGAGCCGAGGCTGATGGCCGTACTTCTCAAGGGGCCGCGCCTGCTGACGGATGTACTCGGCGATCCGGGCGCGCCACGATCTTTCAGTGAGCATTTCACAAGTGTATGGCGGAGGGAGAGGGATTCGAACCCCCGTTACCCGCTAGGGTAAAGCGGTTTTCAAGACCGCCTGTTTCAACCGCTCACACATCCCTCCGCTGGGGTGCGTCGCGCATGTCTTTGATGATTGTACGACGGCGGCGAGGGCCGTTACGCGGGCGGCATCGCCAGGATTGCGCCCCAGTTGAGCCCTACCCCAAAGGCGGCCAAGACCAAAGGTTCGCGCAGGTCGCCTGTCGTTTGCTCGCACCACTCTGATGCGGCGATAAGCATGGAGGCGGAAGAGGTGTTTCCGTAGCGCTGGATGTTGGCGAAGAAGCGCTCCGCCGGTGCGTCAAGGCTCTTGGCTATACGGGTTATGAGGTTAAGGTTCGCCTGGTGCAGCAGGAAGGTCCCTACACTGCGGGCGGCCACGCCGTTACGTTCGAGCACCGTTGCGATGGCCTGGGGCAGCTTGCGGGAGACGTGGCGGATGATGGCTGCGCCGTCCATGTGGAGCCGGCCGTTATCGACAGCGAGTGCGTCGGCCATGTTGCCGTCGGTAAAGAGGCAGCTATCGGCGATCGCCGCGAAACCGCTGTCCGGGCTGACGATGCAGGCTCCCGCGCCATCGCCGAAGAGGATCGCAGTGTCTTTGCCTTCCGGCGTGTGCGCGACGCGGCGGGACATGATCTCGGCCCCGACGACGAGGATGTGACCGATGGTGGGGGCGAGCTTTGCCGCCATCGCCAGAGCCACCAGCGAGCCTGCACTGGCGATGGGCAGGTCGAGTGCAGGGGTCATGGTCAGGCCGAGCGCCGCGGCGATCAGGCTCGCGGGACCGGGGCAGAAGCGCTCACTGGAGCCGCTCGAGACGAGCACCAAGCCGAGATCGGAGGCGGCGAGTCCCGTCCGCTGGAGGCAGGCTCTTGCGGCGCGGGTGCCCAGGCCGGCCACGCTGTCGCCTTCGGCGGCGTAGCGCCGCTCGGCGATGCCGGAGACGCTCAAGATCCACTCAGGAGTGGTGCCGAGTTGTGGGGCAAGCTCGGCATTGGTGACGACGCGCTCCGGCAGCCACGCGCCGAAGCCGCGAATAAAGGCTGTGCCAGAAGCCGTGCCGGAGGCCACCCTAGACCCCCTTGCCTGTGAGGTACTCCTCTACCTTGCGGATAGTGTCGAAGCGGCGCGCGGTCATGTCGGCGTCGGGGATCTTGACCGAGAATTCTTTCTCCAGCCCGACGACGAAGTCGGTCAGGGCGAAGGAGTCGAGCAGGCCGGAGGTGAACAGCGACTCGTCGTTCGCCGGACTCAGCTCCTGATCGGTGACGGCGTGCAGGACCTTGAGGATGCCAGGCCGTTTTTCCATAACGTGCTCTCCTGATGGCTACGGGGTAACTGTTCGGGATGCGACCGGCGCGGCGGCCGAAGTGTGCTGCTGATAGAGGTTATACGCGCGAATCAGATCGGCATAAAGGGCGTCCGCGAGGGCACGGTAGCCGGTGCCGGTCAGGTGGGTGCGGTCGGGCTGTGCCCAGCCGGCGGCGACCCATTGCGGCATGGAGCCGAAGCCGCCCATACGGCGCCGCGCGTCCCAGAAGGCGCAGCCGTGTGTCTGGCAGGCGGCTTGCTGCATCTCGATAATCCGGCTGGTCCCCTGCATCGAATGCCATGCCATGTGGCGGCCGCGCCCGAAGGCGACCGCTCTGTCAGCGGGGCCAAGCAGCAGCACGGAGGCTTGCGGAGCTGCCCGGTGGAGCGTCGAAAGGATCTTCGCCAACGCTGCGGGATATTCCGCCAGGTGCTCGGCCGACACGCCTGCCTCATTGGTCCCGTAGGCCAGCACGATCAGGTCCGGCTCGCGCAAGCGGAGGTAATCGGTAAAGAGCGCCTGGTTCCAGCGCAGGATAAGCGGAGCGATCGCGCCGTTGATGCCGAGGCACTCGTAGGTGACGCCGGGCTGTTCCGTAACGAGGCCCAGCAGCTTGACCGGCGCGGAGTCGAGGGTGGTGAACGCGAACTCATGGACACCCGCCGTGCAGGCGTAGGAGAAGGTGCCCGCCCGGCTGGCTGTACTCGTGTCGGCGGCCGTGTTGGAGTCGGCTGCCGCGCTCGGATCGCCATCGTCACCGGCGGTGGCTACAACGGAGATGGGAGTACCGTTGTCGGTAAACTGCAGGCGGCCGCCGCCCGGCCGGCGCAGATAATGCAGCTGGAGACGATCGCAGCTGGTCTGGAGGGTGATGCTCTGGCCGGGTGACGAGGTCTCAATGCTCAGGCCGCCTAGACCAAGGTCGCCATCTCCGAGTGCGGTGAAGCGATTGCCCTCGGTGACCCAGCCTGCGCTTTGGGTACGTACCGAGCCGGCGAGATGGTATCCGGGGAACGGATGACCGGCGAACTGGAATCCCAGCCCGCCGTCGCCGAACTGCTGCTGAAACTGCGTCCGCATCTCGCCGGTAAAGATGTCCGCCGCCGTGTGCGAGTCGCCGAACTGAAGCACCCGCACGGTGCGGGAGGGCGCCTGGCTGGCGGCCCGTTCCGCCTGCTCCGCCAACAGAGCGGCAAAGAAGCTTTGTAACGCCTGCGGATACAAAAAGGGCGAAACCGCTGACTCGGCCAAGTTCTTTTGCACACGGTCTGTGGCGTTTTCGCGTACCGCAGGACTCACCGGCACCGTACGCAGCGTACGCGGGATCCTCCCCGGCCTGCCTTTGGTGTGGCGGTATGACTTACCCGCGGATGCGGCAGGACGGCTTACCGTGCTGACCTTTCTCGCCGTCTTTGCTCCAGCTTTAGCCGCGGCCTTGCTCTTCACTACCGCAGCGGCATGAGCCTTTTTCGGAGTCGCCACTTTCTTCGGGGCCGTCGCCGCGTGGCAATCCAGCGACACAGCCAGCCAGGCAAGGAACATCACCAGTAGTCCTGAGAAGCATCGCGCCGGACGGATCATCATTCCCTGGCAGCCTGCTCTGGCGTGGCCGAGGGGCGCGATGTTGCAGTGACACTCCCGACAGGATGCGCGCGGTAGCCGTCGTATCCCTGCATCAGGTTCTTCACGAAGATCTGCGCGATGAGTGCCGCTCCCTGCGGAGTAGGGTGGATGAGATCGGCCGCCACCATGCGCGGCCGGCCGGTGTACCAGCGCGACATCGTACCGTCGCCGCCCATGGCGTCGAAGGTGTCAAAGAAGGCGCAGCGGGTGTCGGCGGCAACGCGCTTCTGGATGGCGACGATGCGCGGGATGGTTGCCATCGTGTCGATCTCATCGATGCCGTGCCGCTCTCCGCGATCCATGGGACTCATCACAAGGATTGAGACGCCCGGAAGCGAATTCCGTATGCGGTCGATCGCCAGGCGCAGCTCGCCTTCATACTGCTTGTCGACAAATGCGCCAAAGCTGCTCTCGTTAGTTCCATAGTTGATGATTACCAGCGCGGGAGCCTCGTGCCGAAGCTCGGCCGCCCAGACGTCCGGGTTGAAGCCGCGCGAGAGCACCGTGGTCGAGGCACCGTTAAGTCCAAGACTGTCGTAGAGGAT
>CAXTWP010000026.1:0-4270 GCA_964247945.1 uncultured Acidobacteriaceae bacterium
GGTAAACGTCAATCTCCCAGATGAAATGGCGCGAGCCGCGCAGACTGGAGACGAGCATCCCAACGACGGAGAGCAGCGGCGGCGTAGTCAAGGTCAACACGACATCGTGACGGGGCAGGGTGAGCGCGCGGACCGCGGCGGAGACGTAGAAGGAGAGATAGGAGAGGACCCGGCCGACAACGCCGCGGGAGAAGGGAAGCGCCTTGATGCGATGGATGGCCACGGGCGGGGGCGCGCCCGTTGTCGCGGTCACCGCATAGCCCGGGTCCGCGCAGATGGCAGAGACCTCATGGCCATCCTCGGCGAGCGCGAGGGTCAGGTCGGTCAGCAACTGGCTGGTTGCGGCGGAGTCCGGCCAGTAGAACTGGTTCATCACAAGGACCTTCAAACCGCCTCCTTCATGTTTGCGGAGGATGCGGCCGCGCTGCCGCGCAGGACGCGCTGCTTTACATAAACGGCTGGGTTCCCGGCGTAGATTGCATATTCGGGCACAATGCCAGTCACAACACTGCCCGCTCCGGCGACTGCACCTTCACTGAGCACCACGCCCGGCGTAAGGATCGACATGGCGCCGGCCCATGCCCCGTCGTTGAGCTGGATCGGCGCAATCATCAAACCGAAATGAGGGTCGCTCCAGTCGTGATTGCCGGTACAGAGGTAAACCCCCTGCGAGAGGCAGACGTTGTTGCCGAGGCGTACCGTGGTCAAATTGTCAATCCAGCACCGCTCGCCGATCCAGCAGGCGTCTCCGATGACGAGGTGCCAAGGATACTTGACGCTGACGCCCGGTTTGATCACTACGGCCTCTCCGACACGCGCACCAAAGAGACGCAATAATCGGACGCGCAAGCTCGAGGACGGCATCCAGGAAGAGCGCAGCAGTGGCAGGCCAAGAAAAAACCAGAGCGCGCGCGTCAACGAGGTCCGGCCGGGGCCGTACCACGAGTTGTCATAGCTGCCGAGCTGAACTTTTTCCATGGGTCAATTCATCCGCAGATCGACGTGTTGAGGAACAGGACCACCTTGCGCCCAGTTGTACACCGCGGACATCTGCGCGGCGACGTGGGTCCAGGTGAAGCGCTCCCTTACCAGTTTCGATCCTTGTAAGCCGATTTGCCTGTTGGTCGCTGGAGAATTTAGTAACATCTCTCGCATACCATACGTAAGTGACTTGACGTTGGATTGGATAATCCAACCGGCTTCTACTGATTTCACCTCCGGCAAGTTACAACGATCGCTGATCAGTACGGGAAGCCCGGTACCCATGGCTTCCAGCACGGAGACGCTCAGCCCTTCCGAGTAAGAAGGCAGTAGAAAGCATTCCGCGGCGGCGAAGGCGCTCCACTTAAGTTCGCCGGATAACATCCCGGTAAAACTTACCTGCTTTGTAAGTCCGAGAGCGCTCAGTCTTTGCTCCAGGGGGGAGCGCGTCCCTTCAAAGTCCGGCCCGGCGAGCACAAGATGCGCATCAGGCCACTGAGCGGCCAGAGCGGACCAGGCCTCGACCAGGATGTCCAGACCCTTCTTGGGGTGCAATCGGCTTAGAAACAAAAGAAGACGCTTGTGGCGGAGTTCCGGGTAACTCTGAAGAAAGAGTTCCGCACTGAACGTGTCGGGAACACGGACGCCGTTGGGGATGACGGCGATGGGCGCGGGGCAGCCGAAGCTGCGGTAATCATCGGCTTCAGCGCTTGTAAGCGCGTGGAGACAATGGGCACCCTCCAGATTCGCCCGTTCCACCAGCGCGGCATAGATCCTTTTCTTGAAGCCCCGGTTACGGAGCGCCCACGGCTCCAGCATCCCATGGGCGGAGATAATGTAAGGCTTACCTAAAGCTCTTGCCGTCCGCGCCCCAACGGCTGTGCTCTGTTCCCACAAGCCGTGGAGGTGGAGACCGTCGGCGCGCTCCATGGCGCGTCGGAAACGCCCGCGAAGGCTGGCGTCCTTGAACCAGGAAAGGCGACCGGAAGGCCAGTAACTTACATCCAGCAGAGGATGGCCCCTTAGGAGGTGCGACTCCCCGGGAGCGCAAAAGGCGGCTAACTCTACCGATGAGTCGTCCCTCTGTGCCAGAGCCGACCCTAGCTCCGGGACCGCGGCACTTAGGCCGCCGTACCGCGGATCGAGATGAGAGACAACATTGATCCAATGTCCTGAGCCACGCAAAGACTGCAAGGATCGTAAGCCGTTCCCTAGAGCTTCTGTGACGTGGGTGGGTATAGAACTCTCCACCCAACCGGATTTGGTCTGTGTAGTCATAGAGTGTTATTGAGTCTGTTTCGATGTGATCTTGGCACGAAAGTATCAGTTTTGATGAATTAATTTCTTTCGTTTAGTGTAATTTCTTCTACTTCTTTACCAAAAGTTTCTGGAGAGAAGTTACCGACGAGATGCTGCGATGTATTACCCGCCGCTTTCCAGGCAGGCTCAGACATGGAACTAACACGGGTCATGCACACGGCAAGCGAGTCGGGCATGGACGGATCGAAGACGAACCCGTTTAATCCCGGTTGAACCAGGTCCTCGGCACAGCCACAGCGATTCGAAACAAGGACAGGAAGTCCGCAAGCCATTGCCTCGTTGACGACAAGGCCCCAAGGCTCGCGCGTGCTCGGAAGAACGAAGCAGCCGGCATATGCATAGTACGGGGGCAGCTCCCGGTAACTCTTATGGCCGGCGAAGTGGATGTCCTGAGCGAAAGGTAAAGCGGCGGCCTGTTCGCGCAATGAGCCGGCGAGCGGGCCATCACCGACGATGACGAGCGGCCATGTGCCCCCGTTCCGGCGATACGCGGTCCACTCTTTCAGCAGGCCGTCGATATTCTTTTCCGCCGCAAGCCTTCCGACATAGAGGAAGTAGCGCTCAGGGAGGCCATGCTGGGCGGGGGTGCTGTCGCGGAGAGCCGCTACGCTGTGTTGAAGGTGTCGGTTGTCGACGATGTCGTAGGAGCCCGCGATGCGGTCACTGGAGAAGCCGAGTTGGTGGAGGGAGCGCCGATGCGCCGAGCCGCCGCAGATCGCCCAGTCGAAGAGGCTGCCAATCAAAAGCGCTTTCAGGCTCTCCTTCCACCACGTGCGCGCATGGTCCTCAGCGGTGCTCTCAGTCATCAGGACGCTGACACGGCGGTTCAGCTTGGCCCACAGGGCGGCGGCGATAGCCGGGAGCGTGTAATAACCGGGGACGAGGACGATCTCAGGGTCGAGCTGCGCGAGGCACTGCCAGACCTTGCGGGCGAGCGTCAACTGTCCCGCCTCGGCCCAACTGCTGCCGGGCATCAGCGTCTCGATCGGGAGACCGGCGGGCAGGTCTTCGCGGAACTTCAAGCCCTGATGGACGCCGATGCCGCCGACGAGTTCAATGCCCCGCACACGGCCCGCCAGGCCGGGATTGCTCAGCATCCCCTTGAAGCGGGCTACATGGTAGGCGTACCAGTCAATCCAGATGACGGCAACGAGGCATGACTCAGACATGTTCCACCTCGCTTTGGAGCTCCTCGTACTCGGCGTACTCCTCATCCTCTTCAGAAGCGCTGAGGTCGTCCGTTTTAGGCGCATTCAAGGCCCAGCGCCATGTCATCCAGCAGGGAATGGAGAGCAGCAAGGTGCGGAAGATGACTGCTTCCATCGTCTGCATAACGAGGTAGATCGAAAGCGCGGAGAGGATGACGTACTGGCTCGACCATGCGCCGCCGCGCGTCACCGCCTTCTTCCAGACAAAGCCGTAGGTCCAGCCGAGCAGAGCCATGAGGGGAACACAGAGCCACCAGGCTTCAATCCAAAGGTCGGCGACGATGCCGGGAGCGGAACCGACCGCACCGTTCCAGCCGAGTGTATCGGCGAAGCCGCTGCCGGTGCCCCCATTATGGTCGAGCAACTCGGGAACGCCGAAGTCTTCGTATTTGTTGGTCCAGATGGCGCTGGGGATAGGCCGCACCAGGATCTGCGCGAGGTAACGGCGCATCCAGAAGTAATGGTCGCGCCGCTGCGCGTTGAGGATGGCACCGGAGCCGTAAATGAACTCGTTGCCGGTATCGGGCTTGTCGACGATGCTGCTGACATCGGTCTTTACGTCGAAGCTCGAGCCCAGATAGATGCTCCCGCGATTTGTAACTAGAAAGAGCACAAGCCAGCCGAGCGCCAGCCCCAGGCCGCCGACGGCGAAGATCGGCGGCCGCTTTCGGCGGTTGATGTACCAGCCCATGACGACGATGATGACGATGGCAAAGGTGGGACCTCGCCGGGCGGTGAGCAGCGCCTGCGTCGTCCAGGGC
>CAXTWP010000026.1:4280-8781 GCA_964247945.1 uncultured Acidobacteriaceae bacterium
GCAGCGCGAGGCAAGGGAGGCGCGGGCCGCCGGCGGAGAGCGAAGAGAGCGCGAGCAGCACGCCCACCAGCATCAGCAGCGAGCCGTCGCGCACATACCCGCTGTCGTACCATCCGCCGGCGTAGGAGGCGCTGAAGGCGTTGACGAACCCACCCACGTTGACGATGGTGATGCCCCAGCACAGCAGGCCGAGGCCGCCCGCGATCGCCGCGCCGAGCAATAGACGGCGGCAGGCGACGGGGTTGAGGCGTAGCGCTCCCGCATCGGCGGCGCGCCGATGCAAGCGCAATCCCGCGGCGCAACAAGCCAGGACGAAAGCAAGGATGCCCAGTATGTTCAGGCGCTGGACGAAGAGTAGCTGCTCCCGGTCGAAGAACTGCGCCAGACCACCCGCGGCGTTGATCTTCCAGGGCATCCAGCCATAGAGGAACGCCATCATCGGGCCGATGAAGATCAGCGGATGGAAGACATCGCGGCTGCCGTCGAGGGCGATGATTACGCCGAGAACGGCGATCAGCGCGGCGAGGAGAAGGAGGGCCTCAAACATGGCGCTTGCCTGGGGCGGGCGCTTGCCTTGGCTCGTCAAGGAAGCCGCCAACCGCTGTGGCAACCGCCGTGCGAAAGCGCCGCCAGGTGAACTCCTCAGCGCGACGGCGAGCCGCCTGCCCCATCGCGGCGAGCTCCTGGCGGTGTGTGAGCGCCCAGAGGATGCGGTCGGCGATGAGGTCCGGTCGGCGCGGCTCGACGACAAAGCCTTGTATGCGTTCTTCGATCAGATCGGGCGCGGCGGTGCGCGTCGTGGTGAGGATAGGCACGCCGCAGGCAAGCGACTCGAGCAGCACCTGGCCGAAGCCCTCGGCGACGGAAGGAAAGACGAAGAGGTCGGCCGACTGGTAGGCGAGCAGCAACTCGCGCGCGCTGACCGAAGGCCTGATGTCGACCTGCGAGGCGAACGGGCGGAAAAGTTCCAGACCGTCGACCACTCGCCCGCAGACGGTCAGGTGGACATCGTTGCGGTCAAGCAGGTGGAGCGCTTCGAGCAGATACTTGATGCCCTTGCGCTGGTTGATGCGGCCGACGAAGAGAAGCTGTAGCTTACCGTCCGGCGTGGCTCGGCGATCGCGCGCAGGGAAGAAACGGCGGGTATCGACGCCGTAGGGAATGACGGTGATGTTCGCGGCGGGCGTTCCGTGTTCGACCAGCGTGGCCTTGGTAAACGAAGAGGCGACGAGGATGCGCGAGGCCAGTACCGGCTCACGGACCAGATGTTGGAAGTCTTTTTCATTGAGTGAGAGCTCCCACTCTTGTTTGAGAGAAGCGGCGCAATCGGGATGGGCCGCAAGCTCTTCGCTGAGGATGCGGCGCATGCTGGCCGGATGCGGATGGAGCTGAAAGAGGATTCCCGGAGACCGGAAATGCCGGAAGGCGTCGTAGGCGTAGTAGCTGTAGCTCACCAGGCCCGCGCCGTTGCGTCTTGCCAGGCGGCCGGCGATGCGGCCGAGCTTACCGTCGGCGTGGCGCATGACGCGGCGGCGGATGGAGGCGGGTACGCGCGGCAGCTTGTCCAGCAGAAGGGTGAACACTCCGGTGAACTTTGCGGAGCGAACCAGTCTGGAGGGCAGCCGATATTCGCTTCGCTGGCCGAGCATGGCCTGAATGCGGGGAGACATCCTGGAGGCGAGGACAGTGGCCCAAGCCCGGTCGGCAGGCCAGAAGAGGTCGGTAACCAGCGCCTCGAGCAAACCCGCCTCGGAGAGGGCGAGGGCAACCTGGTACGCATCGCGCGCGCCGCTGTGGACAACCACGGCCTTGCGGGTCCGTGACTCGGCGTGACGCGGTAGCGGCGTGGTGGTGGGAGTCTTGTTCGCCGTATCCTGGTTTGTCGAATGCGATTCCAATGTCTGGCCCATAAATCGTTGCGTTACAGTAAAGAGTCGAAGTGGTGTTTGATTTGCGCGGCGGCGGATTTCCAGGTGAATTGAGCGGCGTGCAGGGTTCCCAACCGGGCGAACTGTTCGCGTGCGAGGGAGTCGGTCAGAAGCGCGGACAGGGCTTCGACGTGGGCCTCGGGTCTTCCGGGATCGACCAGCGTGGCGGCGTCTCCGGCGATCTCCGGCAGAGACGAGGCCGCACTCGCGACCACCGGAGCGCCGCAGGCCATGGCTTCGATCACGGGCAGGCCAAAGCCCTCGTAGCGGGACGGAAACCAGACGACTGCGGCAGCGGTGTACAACGCGTGCAGCGCCTCCTCTTCGACGAAGCCGAGCAGACGGAACCGGGCTCCAAGCGCCGCCGCGCGGTCGCTATACACGGTGTTGGAGTGGTTGACGACGGCGACGGTGAGGTCGGGGAAACGTTCGAGCAGCAGCGGCGCGGCAGCGAGGATCAGTTCGGCGTTCTTGCGGAAGTGAAGACCTCCGGGAACGAGGATGTACTGGCGATTCGCGAGGCCTTTTTCCTGCAGATACCGGCGACCCAGGTCCGGCACGGGGCCGAAGAAGCGTGGCGTCACGGCGTTATGCACCACCCGAAGACGCGACCGAATCTGGGGAAAGAAGTGGCCGAGCCGGTCCGCGGAAAATTGTGACACGGTGTGGAACATGTCCGCTTTGCGAGCGAGCGTGTGGAAGAGCAGCTTCCATTTGAGCTTCTGCATCAGAAAGGCGCGGTCGGCGTGATGCGCGCCTTCTTCAAAGTAGGCGGCGTCGTGGACAGTGATGGCGAGGCGCGCCTTTCGTACGGGAACGTAGGATTCGCCGGTGCAGAAAACCACCTGCGCGTCGGGCCAGAACTGTTCGGCGGCTGGGCTGCCGAGGGCAAACCACAACGCCTGCTGACGCGACGTATCACGTGCAAAGGTATGGAAGCGATAGTTTACCCACGGCTCTGCCACCAGCGGCAGGATGCGAGCGTGGTCGGCGGCGTCCGCGAGTACCCGCAGCGAGACATCGTCGCGCTCGGCGAGATGCTCGGTGAGTTGACGCGCCACGCGGCCGGCGCCGGTCGAGGCGTGGATGTTGCGCATGTGGACGTAGGCCAACAGACGCAGCGGAGCGCCTGGGTTTACCGTTGTCGTCGCGATAGGAGCTGCCGCCTGCTCATGCACCATGCGCGCCTCCCGGTGTTCTGCGCTGAAAGAAAGACAGCGCGGGGCCTAGCAGCCGCAGCATGGCCGCGCGGCTTGGGAGCCAACGATGCCGTTTGCCGAGCACGAAAAGCGCCGTGAGCGAGGCCGCGGAGAGCAGAAGCATCAGCCCGCTGATCGGCAAAGGGTATGCCGTTTGGTGGTCGCGCAGCAGTGCGAGGGCGGCCACGGCGACCCCGGTTGCGCAGCCGAGCGCGAAGACCGTTACCATGCCGGCGGGCACCGCATCCTTGCGCTTGAGTACGCCAAGCACCAGAGTTGCGGAGAGGAGATGCCCCGCGAGGTAGATCGCCATCGCGTCGCGTGCGCTGCCGTGGTGCAGTAAAAAGAGAGTCGCCGCGGCCGCGACGAAGATAGCCCATATGGTGTTGATGATCCCGGCGGCTTTGATGGAGACGATCGAGAGCCGCGCCGCGGCGGGCGCGTTGCCCATGTGGACGACGGCTACGGCAAGCGCAACCGCCACAGTTACCGTCGCCGAACGGTACGCCTGACCCCAGAAGAGGCTGAGCACCCAGGGAAGTACGATGATGCAGGTTGCCGAGAGCAGAAGGGAGGCGAAGACCGCCGCATAGGAGCAGAGCGCCATCACCTGGGGTGGTGTGTTCGAGCGTTCATGCCGTGGGTCGGCCATCACGGCGTAGCTGCTCTCGGTCAGCTGCGCTGGAGCGAGCGAGACGATATTGCGCAGCTGGTTGGCTATGGCGAAGAAGCTCATCTGGACGAGCGTGGTGTCGGAACGGGCCACCAGCGCCGTGAGCCACCAGCCGGCAAGATTCGCGCCGATCAGCCCGGCCAGCTGAATGAAGCCGAAGGCCCAAACCTCCTTCAGCATGGGAACCAGCGGATCAGGCTTGGCCACGGGGGCGGCGGGAAGGCCGAGTGGCCTCGCCAGCAAAAGGCAGATCACCACCGCGGTAGTCGTAATTGCGCCCTGCGAGACGATCATCCGAATAGGGCTGTGCGCAGTGGCCGCCAGGGGGATGAGGGCGATCATGCCCAGGCCCACGAGCATCGAGAGCAGCAGCAGCGCCTTGAGGCGATGCTGGCCGACGAAGAAACCGCGCGCGCACTCGAGCACGATGATGCCGGCAGCGGAGAGCGCCGCCCATCGCAGCAGAGGTGTAAGGCTGCCTTTGCCGAGCAGATGCGCAACCGGCGCGGCACCCAGCCAAAGGCCCAGCGCGGCAACGGCGGCCGAGGCGATCGAGACGATCGCAAGCACACGGGCTAGGGTGTTGTAGCCGGAGCCGCCGCGTGGGTATTTGCCGGAGAACCGCGGCGCCGGGGGCGCGCGGCCCCCCGCGGGGGGGGGGGGGGGGTGGGTTGGGGGGGTGTTGGGGGGGGGGGGGGGGG
>CAXTWP010000026.1:8791-9840 GCA_964247945.1 uncultured Acidobacteriaceae bacterium
CGCCGTCGAGCCGATTCCGCCGGCGGCGTAGGTGGAGATCTGGTTTGCCGTTGTGATGGCGAGCGAGTAGGCACCAAAGGTTGTGGGGCCTCCGAAGCGCGCGGCAAAGATGTTTGCGAGAAACCCCGCGCCGCGCTCGACGATCAAGCTCGCCCCGAGCGCTGACGTGCCGCCGATCAGCCGCTTAGTAAGATGCGACGGAACGGCTGTTCCCATTGGAGGGGCACCGAGCACCTCCGGCGGCACGGCCTGATCGGGTGCGGCGTCTGTGAGGAGCGCTGAGCTCATCAGGAGGCGGCCACCTTCTCCGCCGCTTCCACCTGGTCTTTATAGCGGTAGTAGGACTCGTAGTAGCGGTGCTGCCCCTCGCTTGCGGGGTTGAAGGCGTTAAGAATCGTGCCGACCAGTCGGACACGATCGCGGTCGAAGAGGTCGCGCGCCTTGGCCGCCTGGTCGCGCGAGGTGACGCCGGCGCGCAGCACCATGATGACGCCTTGGGCGTAGTGCGCGAAGATGCGAGCATCGGCCATGTGCAGCATGGGCGGTGTATCGATCAGCACCACGTCGAACTCGCGATGAAGCCGGTCGATAAGGCCGGACAGCAGGGGCGAGTGCAACAGCTCCACCACCTCTTCCGAGCCGGTGCCGGCGGTAATCAGATGGAGGTTGGGCATGCCGGTGGGCCGGCAGAAGTCGACGACAGGTGCGCGCTCCGCGTCGATCTCGCCGCGCAGAATATTGCGCAGACCCACGGCATTCTCGACCTGGAGAGCGGCGTGCATTCCGGGTTTGCGCAGATCGCCGTCGACGATGACGGTGCGCAGTTTGGCTTTGCTTAGAGCCACGCCGAGGTTCGACGTGACCGTGGTCTTGCCCTCGCCCGCGTTGGGGCTGGAGACCACATAGATGCGAGCGCGGCGGCTCTTCTCATCGGTCAGCAGGATGGAGAACGTGGTGCTGCGATAGGCCTCCGCTACGACGGAGAACGCATCGCCCCAGCGGGCAATGTCGAGCGCCCCCGACGAGGGACCGGCGGTGGAGGTGCTCTC
>CAXTWP010000026.1:9850-17341 GCA_964247945.1 uncultured Acidobacteriaceae bacterium
CCCACAACGCGAGGCGTTCGCTCACGGCCGCTGCATGGCCGCGACGCTGGCCACGGCTCCGCCCCTGCGGCCCGTACGCTGCGGCAGCTTCTCCTGGATCCGGCGGAAGGTGGCGAGCGCCGTCCTGACTGGGGCCTTGAAGCCGGCGCGACGGCTGCCTACGGCGGCGGGAATGACGCCAAGCTCCGTGACATGCAGATAATGTTCCACATCGCCGGGAATGCGAAAGACCTCCGCCTGCCGGTCCTTGTAGAAGGCGAAGCCTACACCGCAGAGGCTTCCCATCAGGAGGCCCGCGGCAGCCGCGCCGCTGCGCTTGGGAGAAAACGGAACCTTCGGCTTGCGCGCCGCGTCGACGATGCGCGTGATCGAGGCCGGCATGGCGGAGGCAAGGCCCGCCTCCTTGGCACGCTGCAGCATGGTCTGGTAGAGCTGCTGCTCGGAGTCGACCTCGCGCCGCAGCAGCTGCACCTGCGCCGCCTTGCCGAGGTCGGAGGAGACACTACCCTCCTCGGCCTTGTAAGCCGCGGTCAGCAGCATCTCGCGATGACGGGCGGACTCGTATTCGTTCTGCATCCGGTCGGAGTGGGTCGACCGCGCGGCCGCCATGCCCGCCTCCGCTTCGCGGATCTGGGAACGAAGGTGAATGACCCTCGGATTTTCTTCGGTCAAAGGGGGAACGAGTTGGGCAACCTGACTTCTCAGGTCCGCCAGCTTCTGCTCGTAGCCGCGGTACTCCGGATTGTCGAGAATCCCCGGGGTAGTGCCCGGCGCGGCCGTGCCCGCCGTATGCATCTGAGCTTCCTTCTCCATGCGGTCGGCTTGAGCCCGCACGAGCTCCCCTTGCAGCTGCCGCAGGTGGTCCTCGCCGACGGTGTTGCTGTCCTGGCTCAGGATCAGGCCGTTCCCGCCCGTGGCCGCGACGAGCTTTCGTTCGGAGTCTTCCGCCTTCAGCTTGATGTCGGCGACCTGCTCCGTCAGCCATTCGCTGGTCTTGCCCGCTTCGGTGGTGCGGGTCTCGCGGTCGGCGGCCTTGAACTCCGTGGTGAGGGTGTTGCAAAATTTGGCCGCGAAGTCGGCGTTCCAGGAGTCGCAGGTGATCTCGACCAGCGTGGTCACGCCGAGAGGTTTGACCAGAACGCGCTTGGCGGTGTCCTCGATCAGATCGTTGTAGGAGAGCGGCTTGTTGCCGCCGAGGTGGAGCAGGCGCGCGAGCTGCGAGGCAAGGTCATTGGGACGAAGCTCGCTCGGCGGCGGCTCGGCGCGCAGCCGGTCAACGGTGCGCTGGAGAAGCGTGTCGCTTTGCAGCAGCTTGACCTGCGTCTGTACGTTCACCTCGGTCGACGAGCCGCCGCCGTCGCCGGTGGGCGAGGCCGAGCGCATGTTCATGAAGTCGCCGTTGAGGGTTTGGATGTCGAGCGAAGTCCGGGCGCGATAGTAGCTCAAGGAGCTGAAGTTTAGAAGAAAGCTCAGCAGCACGCCCGTGAGGGCGAAACCGGCGACCATCCATCGATGACGGGAGATCGTGCGCAGGTACTCGGACAAAAGGGTTGCGTTATGGCTGTGTTGCGACACCGGCCGCCGGACGATCGGGTCGGCTCTCCTGTCGGTGGGACGCGGAGACCGCCTGCGGTCCGGCCCATCGTGGTCGAATTCAGCGGCCCCGCTCTGTACCGGCCGAAGCGATCTGTTTCCATTGCTGTAACTGTTCGCCATGTTCATCCCTGTAGAGTTCAATTTGCTCAGGTGGTGCAGTATGCTTGCGTGGGCCGAACGTGCTTGGAAGCTGTCGTACCTAGAACCTGTAGATGGCGGCTCCGGTGGCCGCCACCAGTATCCCGCTCAGGGCGTGCTCTGAATTCTTAAACGCGCTGTTAGGAACAAACAAGATGTCGTTGCCGAAGAGAGGAACGTCCGGAGCCTTGCCCGCCAGAATCGCCTTTATGTCCACCGGGATCTCGGCCGGCGTTCCATCGCCGCCCGGCTTTGGCCGCAGGATGCGCGCGCCTGTCGATTTGGCGTCGCGGTCGAGCCCCTCGGCCAGCGTGACCGCCTGCAACAATGAGATGCTTTCATGCGAGGAGAGCTGGAACCCGCCGGCCTTGCGCACGTTGCCGACCACGTACACCGTCTCCGCCTTGGGGATGGAGATGACGTCGTTGGGCTGGATCTCAATATTCTCCGCCGGGTTCTTCGATCCCATCAGATCGTCAAGCGAGACGCTCGCCGTAAGAACGCCGGTCGTCGGGTCGGTCTTTGCGTTGGGCAGGGGCAGCGGCCCCCACTTCTGCTCCCGTGTGACAATGACCCGGGAGCCCGCATCCGCCCGCGCGCCACCTGCCAGGGAGATGACTTCGATCAGCCGCTTGGGGCCCTGTAGCTGGTGAACCCCCGGAGCGGAGACCGCGCCGACCACTGAAACCGGACGGCTCTGATCATCCGTCAGGTTCAGGGAGATCTGCGGGGTGTCGATATACTTGCTCAGCTTGGAAGCAAGGCTGGCTTTGAACCGTTCGATCGTCAGACCGCCGGCCTGGATGCGTCCGGCGAGCGGCAGGTCCACATACCCGGCGGGATCGATTCGGATCGGTTTGTCCGAAATGTCTTCGAGGTCGAGAACGTGCAGGACGATCTGATCGCCCGCGCCCAGCACATACTCCGGCGCGGGTGCCGGGCGCCGGTTCAGCTCGACCTGCCCGTGAGCGCCTGAGTACGCCGCAAGAACGGCGCAAGCCAAGAGCAGCCGGAGTGTTGTATAGTTCGCCATAACTTAGATTAATACGCTTTCATCGTCAATTTGGATGACTCGCTACAGGTTCCGTGGGCTGAGTTACCTAAGATTTGCGTGCTGCCGGCTAGGTATCGGATAGACATACCACGCCGCAAATCATTCACAAAGTAAATTGAAGCCGGCTTCGTCCCCCGCAATGTTCTGCATGTCCCACGCAATGTTCTGCATTATGAGGTTCGACCGGCATCAGGGGCCTCCTGGATCAGCTTGAAGATCGTAGAGCAGGGTTTGAATGCCGTCGTGTTGAAACTGTGCCAAGGGCGGCTTACAGAAAGCGGCACGCATATGGGCGGAGGTTGGACCTGCCTTGGCCGGCTCCGCGGCCTGGAAGCAGCCGGTGAACGGCTCATACGCCGTCGCGATGTAGTAGCGCACACCATAGCGGGCCAGAACCTCACGCAGCGGTGTCTGGTTCTTGACTAAATCCAGGTAAGGCCGGTCCATCATCAAGCCTTCGGTCTGCACGACCGGGTTATGGATCAGGTACGCGACGCGTCCCGCCCGATCCCCCATCGCATAGACGCCGGGGTGGGTGGCCGCGAACTGCTGAATCTCGACCGACGCGGCCTGGATATCGATCTGCTGCCGGGTCCAGCGGAGCCGGGTAAGCGCGCCCAAGACGCTGAGCACCAGTAGTCCGGCGACCGCGGGCTTTTGCAACCAGCGCGCGGAGGGAGGCCAAAGACAGAAGAGCAGCAGACTGACGCAAAGCGCCGTGCGAATGGGGTAGATATACCATCCCCAGAGCGTCCAGTCGCTGACACAACTGAGGATAAAGTAGTAGAGGAAAGGGAAAAGGATTACGGATGGGAAGAGCACCCTGTCCATGGGGGTCAGGCGGGAGCGCAGAGCCGCCCAGACCGCCAGCCCGGCTAGCAATACCAGCGTAAACCCGGCCGCGAGCGGATGAAAAAAGACACGCCAGGGCTCAAGTGAAGGTATCCGGTTGGCCTTCAACTCTTTAGCCATACCGGAGATAGGCAACCATGTGTTGAAGAGGCTATGGTTGAGCAGAAAGTACACGGCAATCGGCAGCAGGCCCAAGATCGCTCCCGCGACCAGGTTCGCCTTCATTAGCCGACGTAGGGACGGGGTCGCCACAATCCCCGCCAGCAGCAGGCCGCCCAGAATCAGTGTGTCGATACGCGAGAGCACCATAAGCGACAGCAGCAGGCCCAGGGCAAACGTATGCCGCGCGCTTCGCCCGAGCCAAGCCGGATTGCGCAGCAGGCAGAGCACGCCCAGCACAATCGGAATGGTCAGGGTCACTTCCATTCCATAGAAGAAGAGCGTGAGCGAATACAGCGTTACCCAGGCCGCCAGCGCAAAGACAAGCAAGGGGCGCACGCCGGAGCTGGCGAGCAGCTTCCGGCCAAGAAGAAACGTTGCCCCGGCAGCAGCCAGATTAGTCACGGCCAGAAAGCCGAGAATCAGCTTGGCATTCTCCGTGGCGTAGCTCACCCCCGTCAGCACAAGCAGCCAAAGCGGCTGATAGCCGTTGGTCGGCACCAGGCGATTGAAGGTCGAGCCGTTGCCATGTGCGATGTTTTGGGCGACCTTAAGGTAGTAGAGCAGGTCGTCCTGCACGAAGATCATCCACGAATCCCGTGAAAACAGCGGCAGCGCTACGATCGCGGCGAGACAGAGGAAAAGAAGTACAGTAAACGCAACCGCGAGCTGCTCTTCACGCCGTCTCGACGGGTCCCATGCATGGGCGGCTGCTGGGTCAGGACTCATGGGTTCAGGATAAGCGATAGACAAGGCAATTCATCCTTCTCTAAGGTTGTAGGGTGATCCCTTGGGGGTAAAGTGGTGACCCTTGTAACCCGCTGAGGCTAGGCGGCCTCACGCCTGACGTTCCACTCCGCTGTCTGTTCGTCGGCCTGCTCTTGCGTGAGACGCCGCTGAGCGCATTCTTCCAGATAGCGCTCGATGATAACCGTCAGGGCCACCGCCACGAAGGAACAAAGCTCCCCGTAGACCCTCGTTTCAACGATTACGCCCGTATAGAACATGACCGCGAACCAGAGAGGAAAGATGTACAGGTAGTTGGCGAAACGCGCCGGGGCCAGATAACGGCGCAGCAAAAACACCACGGGAAGCATGTACCCGCAGACGTTCAGCAAAGCAGGCCATAATCGCGGCTTGAGCCGGCCGACATTCTCCCATACGCGGACATAGTTCTCCGAGCTGTCATTGTGGGCGAAGCGACGCGCAAGGACCAGCTTAATCATGAGCCAGATACACCCAAGCAGAGCAACCCTCGCCCACGGCACGAGCCGAAGCGAGAAGCGCTCCGGCAGCCTGGCCCTGATCCCCGTTAGGGGGCGGCTGGCCGCGTCCAACACGTAGATGCCGATAAGAAAGAGCGTTGTTTCACGGTTGAACGTGCCCACCAGGACGATAAGCACCAGTGGCCAGAAGCGCCGCATATAGATGAAGTACAGACCGGCGGCAAAGAAGGCTACGCTCAACATATCGTAGGGATACGAAAAGTCGGCCTCGTTGTGAATCGAGTAACTCCACATGATGGCGAACAGAAAGAGCGGGTACACCAGAAACCGCAGCGTCTTCGCTTCGCTCACCCGGTCATACAGTTTCTGGACGAACACACCCGCAATCAGAATCGCAACCAGACTGATGACGTAAAGCGGTCCGCGATCCGCGGTATACATCCCGTTGCTATGGACGAAGTGCCGGGCGATCCACGGCGAGTGGACCAGGGGCCTGATGATGAAGATGGGCAGCACGCGCTCCTGAAAGGGCAGCCGTTCGTGCCCGGACAGATAGGCGCTCATGTTCAGGTAGAACGTTGTGCTCTTGCTGTAGTAACGAACGAACTGGAGCGTGGCGCAGAAGTACAACACGGCGAGGAACACCTCGGTGGAGTGCAGGAAGCGCGAATGGCGTGCAGTCATGGGCTTTTTGATGCCTGATCTCCAGAGATGTTCGCAAGGTGTATAACAATCCTACTGCCTTATTTCCTCTTCCTCAAGATACTTCTTCTGTTCACGCGAAACGGTGCGATGGCCTACGCAGCAAATTAGAAGATGCCCATCCAGGCCCTTATTCGGCTGCGTCGCATGGCCTTACAGATGCTTGCTGTGCTGGGAGAGCACTGTCCGCCCAGCGACCTGTAGATTCGGGCCCGTTTCAGCGAATCGACTAATTTAATGAAAGGCATCTACGATGGGTCAAGCAGTACAAGGAAGAGCCGGTGGTAATGGGTTTCGCGCGATACTTTTATTTGCGGCGTACGTAAGCTTTGCGCGTGGGTTATACAGCCAAAGCGACCTGAAGGTCACCTACGGCGCTAACGGAATTCAGGCCCTTGCTTACAACAACGTGGTTCTCGAAGATCTGGATGTCTTTCCCGCGGACGTTTTTCACATCTGGCACATGGAGCTGAACGATCTGAGCGGAAATGCGCAGGGTGGCTGGGGCGAGAGCAACCAGGGACGAAGCTGGAACCTGAGCACGCAGACCTGGACCTATACCTTTGCCTGGGGCACCATCCAAACGCGCTTCCAACAGATCGGGAACACGCTGAATATGATCGTCACTCAGACGAACAATCCCGGATCGGGAGTGATCCTGGACGGGGCGACCATGTATCCGTTCGGGCTCCATTTTCCGCAGCTTCCCGTGGGCTTTAACAATGTGAATTATTCACAGTTCGCCTATAACACCACTGCCCCAAGTGTCACCCTGGCGGATTACGGTTCGGGGGAAGTCGTCGCCGTTGTGCCGGATGCCAGTCGTCCGCTGTACAGCGGTTTTACGCCCCTCGGCCTAGGCTATGGCTATACGCCGATCATCAGCGGCACGACGCCCGATGGTCTGGCCACCTTTCTGCCCCACAACAACCGCCCCGTCGCGCCGGGCCAGACGGACATCTTCACGGTTTCGCTTCGTTTCGCGCCTTCGGGCACCGCCGTCGGTACGCTGGCAGCCGATGCCTACCAGAGCTGGGCCGGCATCTGGCCTTCGCAGCTTAACTGGGCCGACCGCCGCGCCATCGGCACCGTCTATCTGGCCAGCTCACCCCAGGGCGATCCGAGCCGGCCGCAGGGTTATCCCAACAATCCGCGGCGCTACTTCAATAGCTCCAACCCCGCCGACTTCGATGTCACCACGACGACCGGTCTGGCACGTTTCCAGACGCGCGTTCTTCAACAAGCGCATAACAATGTCGCCAATCTGCAAGGGCTGAACGCGCAGGGGGCCATCACCTGGGACATTGAAGGGGAACAATACCCTCAGAACACAAGCTACGTGTGCGAACCGGATCTGATCGCCCAGATCGCCCCTGAGATGGAGACCGTCATCACCGATTCCACCTCCGGTTATGCGGGAATGAAGCTCGACGACGCTTACTTCAAGATCATGCACGACGCCGGGTTCCGAGTCGGGGTCTGTGTGCGCCCGCAACACTTCACGGCGAATGCGGATGGAACCGCCCAGCAGGTCTACCTGCCGGATGCGAATGTCGCGGCCGAGATCATCCGTAAGATGAAGTACGCCCACGATCGCTGGGGAGCGACCCTCTTCTATCTCGATTCGACCGTAGAGTCGGACGGCGCGGTCCTCGATGCCGGCATCTTCCAACAGGCCGCCGCCGCGCTGCCCGATTCGCTGCTGATGCCGGAAGAGAGCACGCCCAAGCACTACGCCTACACCGCACCCTTTCAGTCGTTTAT
>CAXTWP010000027.1:0-1443 GCA_964247945.1 uncultured Acidobacteriaceae bacterium
GTTCTATTTTATCGTTATCTTCGTTGATCTTTATGACCGGCCGGGCGGCGTTTTGGATGATTGGCGTGTGCGCGGGGCAAACTGCGTTGCGGCGGGAGAGCCTATGTCTGCGATCCGACTTACGGTTTTACCGGAACTGTCTGATTCTGTTGGAGAATACTGCCTCGCTATGTTGGCTGCAGTACAGACGCAAGGCGAAGCTGCGGCGTAGCTTTTAGAAACCCGTATTTGATCTTGAGATTGACATGGCAAAGGCTCAGCACGGGCGTAACGGGGGCATCGCCCCGACGGGGAAGCAATTGGCGAACGGACGTTTAGCGGGCAAAGAACTTCAGGGAGATCACGGGACCCTCTTGCCCGAGAAGGGCGACCTTGCAGCGTCGTCAGCTCTGCTCGAGTCGCCCAGGCCGCGAAACTACATCCTGTCCCGTATGCCGGAGGCAAACTTTGCCGCGCTCGCGAAGTTCCTGGTACCGGTGGAGTTGCCGCTGCACTTTGCGCTGTCACGGCCGAATCAGGAGATCGAGCACCTTTACTTCCTGACCAGCGGACTGATCTCGACCGATGCGTTGACCGAGGGCGGGGACTCGATTGAGGTGGGTGTGACTGGCCGGGAGGGGTTCTCGGGGGTCAACGGGCTGCTTGGGCACCCGCAGATGTCGCACAGCGTGGTGATGCAAGGCGGCGGGTACGGGTTCCGGATACGGCTGGCCGTGTTTCGGGAGGAGTTCCTGAAGGGCGGACCGCTGGCGCAGCTGGTGTACTCCTTTCTTTACATGCAGATGACGCAGATGACGCAGTCGATCCTGTGCAATCGGCTGCACCCGGTGGAGGCACGGCTGGCGCGCTGGCTGCTGACGTCGGCGGACCGGATGGAGTCGGAGACGCTCCAGTTGACGCAGGAGTTCATGGCCCAGATGCTGGGTTCCCGGCGGTCGACGGTGACGGTGGCGGCGGGGGGCTTACAGCGGGCCGGTTTGATCGACTACAGTCGTGGACGGATTCGACTTACGAACCGGGACGGGCTCGAAGGGGCGGCATGCGAGTGCTACCGGATTGTGAAGACCACGTATGACCGGCTGCTGCCCAGAGACTACTAGTCTCCGAACCTCGGAACTCAGTCGTCGCTTGCGGTGCCGGGAGCCCGAGCAGCACATTGATTTTCACCTCTTGTATGGAGGTCAGGCAGCCGAGGTTCTTCTACGCATCTCCTATAGTCGATTTGACAACCATACCCGAAGCAGCCTAGAACGTCCTTTGCTGGCCGACAAGGCCCCGGAGACCCTCCTGGTTATGTCACGTATCCTTTCGACCCTCGCTCTGCTTCTTGCCGTGGGCGTTCTTCCGGCCCAGACGACGCGTACTCTTCCGGGCACCACCCGCCTTTTCGTTCCCGACCCCGCCACCGGTTCCGAGCAGCAGGCTCTCCAACTAGCCAAGCGC
>CAXTWP010000027.1:1453-6967 GCA_964247945.1 uncultured Acidobacteriaceae bacterium
ATGCTCTCCTTATCCTCGGGATGGAAGCCAGGCCTCAGGCTGTCTGGCTCACAAGTGGCACGCCCTCCGAGATCAACGGCACCGTCGTCAAGGTTATGCGCCAGGCCACCGTTCAGGGTGCCGTGCCCACCTTCGTTTTGTACAACATACCCGGCCGTGACTGCGGCAGCTACTCCGCGGGCGGTGCCGAGGACACCCCATCCTACGAGGCCTGGATCAACGCTGTTGCCACTGCAATCGGCGACCAGAAGGCAGTTGTCCTCGTGGAACCCGATGCCCTCGCCAACCTGCCGAGCGATTGCGGTTATCCCAGCACCGTGAACAGCGCGCAGCTGACCGCCGACCGCTACGCCCAGATCCACTATGCCGTTACAACTTTAGAAACCCAGCCTCAGACGCTCGTTTATCTTGATGCCGGCAACAGCCTCTGGCATGCTGTCGGCGACATGGCTCTTCGGCTGGCCACCGCCGGCGTCTTCCAGGCGCAGGGCTTTTTCTCCAATGTCTCCAATTATCGGCCGTCCAACTACGAAAGCCACTTTGATACGTGGATCTCTCAATGCCTGGCCTTTGCCACCAACCCCGCCGACGGCGGCTGGCGCCTTGGCAACTATAACTGGTGCGCGAGTCAGTACTACTCTCCCGATGGCCCGGTGGACCCCAACCACATTGCCACCTGGAGCTACACCGACCAGTGGTATGCGGAGTCGCTCGGCAGCGCCACTCCAACGGCGCACTTTGTGGTCGATACCAGCCGCAACGGGCAAGGAACGCTCGATGCGAGTGTCTATGCGGCGGCACCCTACAACCAGTCGGCGGCGATCGTCCAGACCATTGCGAATGGTAGCTGGTGCAACCCGCCCGGCCGCGGTCTCGGCCTCCGGCCCACGGCAGACACCGGCGTTTCCCTGCTTGACGCGTACCTGTGGGTGAAGACGCCCGGTCAGTCCGACGGAACCTGCGACGCCGCCGGCGGTGCCCGCGCCTGGGATTGGTCCGCATACACCCTGCGCGGCTGGCCGACCGATGCGACGGCGCAATCCCTCTTCGACCCTCTCTGGGGTCTTAGCGACCCCGCCGCCGGAGCCTGGTTCCCCCAACAAGCTCTTCAACTGGTGCAACAAGCCAATCCACCTCTTACCCCCTTCTAACTGTGCTTCGGGTACGTGTTCCGAGGTGTGGTTGCGACTGTTTGCGGCTAGACTTGGGGAGTGGAGTGGCTTCACGGAGTGAATTTGCTTCGCGCCTTCTCCTTCGAGGTGTCGTATGAAGAGAATGGTTTTGGTGGTCGCCTCGTTGGTGGCCGGCATTTCGCTGATGATCTGGGCGGGGGTGCATAACCTGCGGGATCGGCGTGCGGCGTTGCAGCGGGCGCAGGAAGACCGGATCGTGCTGACACCGGTAAAGCCGGGTGAGAAGGCCGACGCGGGCGGCGAGGGCGACGCGCCGGTGCAGATGCGGGGCAAGATGGCTCCGGGGTTTACGCTGGTGACGCTTGAGGGCAAGAAGGTGTCGCTGGCCGACTACAAAGGGCGGCCGGTGCTGGTGAACTTCTGGGCGACGTGGTGCGCGCCGTGCAAGCTGGAGATGCCGTGGTTTGAGGAGTTTCGCGGCAAGTACGCGGCCCAGGGGTTCGAGATTCTAGGCATTGCGGAGGACGACGCCGGCAAGGACGAGATCGCCAAGTCGGCCAAGAAGCTGGGCGCGACATACCCGATCCTGCTGACGGACGGCAAGGTGGCTCCGCTATATGGGGGCATCGATTATCTGCCGGAGTCGTTCTATGTGGACCGCAAGGGCGTGATCGTGGAGCAGACGGCAGGGCTGGGGTCGAAGGATGAGATTGAGGCGAACATCAAGAAGCTGGTGGGTGTGCCGGTGACTACGGCGGAGCTGCGGTGACGCGTGGATGGTGGGTGCTGACTCTCGCGGGGACGATGCTAGGGCAAGAGGCGGCGAGGCCGAAGCAGACGGTGGTCTATGTGGCCGAAGCCCAGAATGTGCCGGCGGGCAAGCAGACGGTGGTCGAGCTGCACTTCAAGGTGCTGGATGGCTACCACGTGAACTCGCATACGCCGAAGTCGGAGTTTTTGATCCCCACGACGCTGGAGGCGAAGGCGGGCGATGGGGTGAAGGCGGGCGCGCCCGTGTACGCGCCGGGGCGTGAGTTCAGCTTTGCGTTCTCGCCGGAAGAGAAGCTGGATGTGTATACGGGGGACTTTACGGTGAAGCTGCCGGTCACGGCGACGGTCGGGGAGCATACCGTTGCGGGTTCACTTCGGTACCAGGCCTGTGACAAGGCGGCGTGCTATCCGCCAAAGACACTTCCTGTCGAGATACCTGTTTCGGCGCGAACAACCCCTTGATTGAACCTGTTCACCCTCATCGAGGGTGTGCGAGCACGGCCACCACTGCGTACTCGCACAAACATTGCTTCTGTTGCTAGTTCGTGGTACAAGTGGTGCATCGAAGGTGCGCGACGTACTTACCAAGGTCTCATCAGCTTCTCCCATGGTGAACCGTTGCATAAAGGGGATGACCATGAACCTACGGATGGGCTTCTTTGCAGTTGCCATGGCCTTTTCCCTTGTAAAGCCGCTCGTGGGTCAAGTTACTCCCGCTGAAGAACATCTTGTTCGTCTGACATACGCAAAGATCTCCTTCGCTTCAGACTTGGGTCTGCTACATCGCGCTGTGGCAACACTCGCGACTCCCAAGCAGTTAGACGAGCTTGAGTCTCAAAACAGGATCATCTACACGATAAACTCGATCGCAGGCGGATCGCTTGCGTCAGCCGCAGACCAGCCGTACCACAAAGTGGTAACACCCAGAATCGGTGACGTTCTAAGCCTAAGCCAATCAACGTTTACAGCCTTTGACAGTGACGTAAGCACCGTCGAGAGCTATCTTCTTACGGGTTGGACAACCGAAACCGAGTCTCAGAGCACTACAGCTCTATATACACTCAAGCAAGTGGTTGCTTCGTCTGAGGATACCTCATACACACGTTACGCCACAGTTAACGTGAGTGTGTCTATGGGAGCCAAGAGTAGAACCTACAACGCTGTCTTCCTCTTCAATCCTCGGGGTGATATCTTCGCTCTCGATCAAGTATCCGGGGTGACTTCTACGACATGGATCGCAAATGAATCTGTAAACCCCGCGGTTATCCTCAACACTAGAACACGACTTGAACCAATAACGATTCACTGGCTAGCCAGCCATGAAATAAAAGCCAATGGATGCGCATCTAGCTCCGGGAGCGCCTGTTGCGATGTTTCCGTAATGCGGTGCGGTGTTACAGCCGAAAAGATCGAAACGAGCTTCTCAACGCAGGCACGGCGTCCGTAATTAGTTGGTATGCTCCAAAAGGCAAGAGCGGCAGTCGCTTACGAGCAAAGCGTCAGTGGCTCCAAAATGTTGTCCCCTGATGCTTTTAGAACGGATTACAAGCTTTCCGACTGCAGTAGTAACAATTACCAGTACAATACGCAAATTGACGGTGCACAAGGTTCTTCGCAACACTTCAGTGCAGGTTTCACTCCTATGTGGGAGCACATGTCGGTTCTTGTGTTTACTCAAATCCGCCGAACAATGGCCCTTATTGCTTGGGAACGCGTAGGCTCCGATTTATCCCAGCATGATTGACAAGGGCGCTGTGTGGGTTGTTCCTTTCTGCCACGCGGTGAACACTACATCGGCCTCCGCGCCGCGATTTCTCTGATACCGCTGTTACTGTTACTGCTGTAGCCGGAGGAGCAGCACGGAACTGTTACGCCTGCGCCTGTTCTGTGTCTCTTAACGCATCCTCGCCCAGGCTTTCTATTACCTTTCCGCCTGCTTCGGTATGGTCTCACACCGACACTTTTGTGGTGTCTTGTCCAGCTATGGCGGCACCGCAGCCGGTCGCAGGTGAAGGTCCGGGACCTGATCCTTCCCCATGCGACCCGCAAACAGGGAACTGCAACGTAGTTTCTTCAGGAAGTGCTGGTGTACCGAAGAAACCATAATCGGACCGTCTGACGTTTGGGCGTAATCTAGGCACCAACACAAGCCGGTGGTGCCAACGCATATATTCTGTAGGTTATGGAAGAGTTCAGAAGGCTGACGCGGCTGCCCGCGTATGTGTTCAACATTACGGGGGAGCTGAAGGCGGCGGCGCGGCGGCGGGGCGAGGACATTATCGACTTCGGCATGGGGAACCCGGATGGGGCGACGCCGAAGGCCATCGTGGACAAGCTGATCGAGGCGGCGCAGCGGACGGCGACGCATCGCTACTCTTTGTCGCGCGGGGTGCCGCGGCTGCGGAAGGCGATCTGCAATTGGTACAAGACGAAGTTCGATGTGGAACTGGACTCAGAGACCGAAGCGATCGTGACGATCGGGTCGAAGGAGGGGATTGCGCATCTTTGCCTGGCGATGCTGGACGACGAGGACACGGTGGCGGTGCCGAACCCCAGCTATCCGATCCACATCTTCGGACCAGTGATCGCGGGGTCGAAGATCCGAAGCATTGCGATCGAGGATGCGCCCGAGGTTGAACCAGGCGAACTGGCTGCTCAGCTGGAGCACGATTTGCGGCGCATGGAGCCACGGCCGAAGCTGCTGATCCTGAACTTTCCGGCCAATCCTACCACCCAGTGTGTAGACCTGCCGTTCTTCGAGCGGGTGGTGGCGCTGTGCCGCGAGTTGGGCATCTACGTGATCCATGACCTGGCGTATGCGGACCTGGTGTTCGACGGGTATCGCGCGCCTTCGATCCTGGAGGTGCCGGGGGCGAAGGAGATCGCGGTGGAGTTCTTTACGTTGTCGAAGAGCTACAACATGCCGGGCTGGCGGGTGGGCTTCATGGTCGGGACCCCGAAGCTGGTGGCCGCGCTGGGGCGAATCAAGAGCTACTTCGACTATGGGACGTTTACGCCGATCCAG
Organism: uncultured Acidobacteriaceae bacterium; assembly: GCA_964247945.1. Classification (GTDB taxonomy): domain Bacteria; phylum Acidobacteriota; class Terriglobia; order Terriglobales; family Acidobacteriaceae; genus Edaphobacter. The sequence continues at coordinate 6,383 of CAXTWP010000027.1, forward strand.
GTGGCGGCGATCTCGGCGCTGGAGGGTGACCAGAGCTGCGTAGCCGAAATTTGCGAGAACTACAAGTGCCGCCGCGATGTGCTGGTGCCGGGACTGAACAAACTGGGCTGGGCGGTGCCGCTGCCGCAGGCGACGATGTTCGTCTGGGCAAAGATCCCGGAGCCGTTTCGGAGCCTGGGATCGGTCGAGTTTACGAAGAAGCTGCTGCTGGAGGCAAAGGTGGCGGTGAGCCCGGGTGTGGGGTTCGGCGACCATGGTGACGGGCATGTGCGGTTTTCGTTGATTGAGAACGAAGAGCGGACCCGGCAGGCGCTTCGCGGCATTAAGGGGATGTTCAAGTCGGGCTGACCTTATCTATCGTAGGCGCAGGGCTGATGAGCAACGTGAAGGGAGATGCTCACCATTTCGTTTCCATCCATGACGGCGACGAGGATGGCGTCCTTCTGGAGACCGTCGGAACCGGCGGTGATGTACCACGGCATGACGTCGACGCTGTCTTCTCTGATTCCTGTTTCCCGCATTTGCCAATACCTCCTGAAAGGTTGCTTGAACAGCCGTAGTTTCTCTATCGGCGTTCAGTGGGCT
>CAXTWP010000027.1:6977-7945 GCA_964247945.1 uncultured Acidobacteriaceae bacterium
GATGAGGCGCTGGTTACGGGAATATTTGTAGGCGGCAACAGGCCAGCGCGGTCGGCGGCGTTTTGCTAAAAGGAACGTGATCGGGAACCGGTATAGGTGGGGTTACCGGCGCTGGCCGCGGGCGATGGCAGCCTTGGCTTCATTGTCGGCTTCACGCTTGCGCTCGGTGGCGCGCTTGTCCCACTCCTGCTTGCCTTTGGCGAGGGCGAGTTCGCATTTGACGCGGCCGTTGCGGAAGTAGAGGCGCACGGGGATGAGAGTGAAGCCCTTCTGTTTCGTGGCGGCTTCGAGACGGCGGACCTCGGCCTTGTGGAGGAGGAGTTTACGGGTACGCAGGGAATCGTGGTTCATGGCGTTTCCGTGGGAGAAGGGGCCGATGTGAGCGTTGAGCAGGAACGCCTCGCCGTCTTTGAGCAGGCCGTAGGCGTCCTTGAGGTTGGCCTTGCCTTCGCGGATGGACTTGACCTCGGTGCCGCGCAGGGCGATGCCGGTCTCGTACTTGTCGGTGAGAAAGTAGTTGAAGCCGGCGGAACGGTTGAAGGCGGCGTCGCGGTGGCCGGCGGCGACGGGGTCGCGGTCCTTCTGCTTGACGGCGGGTTTGGTGGGCGTGTGCGCGGCGGTTGGATGGGAGAGGGTGCGGGGCATGGAGCTTCCTATCTTAACACTTTGTCAACAAAGCTACTGTGCACTCACCCCTGCGCGGTGCTCACGTCTAACCGATGGATTCACAGAGAAGCGAGTACTTACGCCGTTTTCCCGATTTGCCGCGGCAGCGTGCCGACACGAAGTCCGGAAAGGAGATGGTCAAGGCTCGGATGCTATACTCACGCGTGTTCGGGATGCGCAAACCGTCAGAATTAAGGATGCGGAACCGGTCGCGCGGGAAGCTTACCGGGTTGATCGCGGCTGAAGTTTGCGGCTGTATGACTCCACTTCGCACGATGCAAAGGACGCAAACAGAACCAGCA
>CAXTWP010000027.1:7955-9155 GCA_964247945.1 uncultured Acidobacteriaceae bacterium
GATGTTTTCCGTTCGAGTGCGGGCAGCGGTGCTGCTGCTGTTTTCGGTGTCGCCACTTATCGCGCAATCGGCCGGTACGTGGAACAAGCGCGGACAAGCTGCTGAGGTGCGCGAGGACTACGACGCGGCTTATGAGGCATACCGGCAGGCGCATCTGAAGGCTCCGAAGGACCTGCGCTATAAGGAGCGCGTGGAACGGATACGCTTCCAGGCGGCGGCAGCGCACGTAGACCGAGGCCGGGTTCTGCGGCAGAACGGCGATCTTAACGGCGCGCTGACGGAGTTTGCGCGGGCGCTGATGATCGATCCGGGCGACCAGGCGGCGCAGCAGGAGATGGACATTACGCAGCGGCAGCAGAACGCCGCGCCGGCCGTGCCCGGGTCAGGGTCCGCGCAGGCGCAGACGACGGCCGACACGATGAACGCGATCGGCGGCATCTCGGGCATCGTGGAGCTGAAGCCGGTGTCGAACGACCCGATCACGCTGCACGCGGTCGAGGATACCAAGGTGTTGTACCAGGCGGTGGGCAAGGCGGCAGGGCTGAATGTGCTGTTCGACCCGGACTATACGTCGAAGCGCATTCCGTTCGATGTGACGAATGTAAGCCTGGCGGATGCGCTGCGGATTCTGGGAACAATTGCGGGCACGTTCTACAAGACAGTCACTCCGAATACCATCTTCATCGCGCAGAATACGCGCACCAAGCGCACGGACCTGGACGAGGTCGCGGTGCAGACGTTCTATCTGACCAACGCGAGCCAGCAGGCGGACGCGACCGAGGTGTTGACGGCGATCCGCAACTTGCTGGACCCGAGCGTAAAGGTGTACCTGGTGCCGTCGCAGAACGCGATCGTGATGCGGGCGACGCCGGACCAGCTGCTGCTGGCACAGAAGCTGATGAACGACCTCGACCGGGCGAAGCCCGAGGTGGTGGTCGACGTGGCGGTGCTGGAGGTGAACCGGGACAAGGTGCGGAACCTGGGGATCACGCTGCCTACATCCATCGGGCTGACGCCACAGGTGGCGAACTCCACTTCGGCAAACTCAACCTCAAGCACGAGCAGCAGTACGGGGACCACTACAGGCACGTCGACCTCCACCAGTCTGACGCTGAACAATCTCGCGCATCTGAACGCGAATAACTTCGGGGTTTCGATCTCGGGCGGCACGCTGAACGCGCTGCTGACGGACTCGGATAC
>CAXTWP010000027.1:9165-11812 GCA_964247945.1 uncultured Acidobacteriaceae bacterium
CAGCGGGCGGTGCTGACGATCGGGTCGAAGATTCCCGTGGCGACGGGTTCCTACAATGCGGGCGTGTCGACGGGAGTGGCGAGTATCGGCGTGCAGACGCAGTTTACGTATCTCGACGTGGGCGTAAAGATCGACATGACGCCGACGGTGCACTACGACCGCGAGGTGTCTCTGAAGCTGAACATCGAGGTCTCGCAGCAGAATGGCAGCGTGACCATCTCCGGGGTGACGGAGCCGATCATCTCGCAGCGTAAGGCGGAGCAGATCATCCAGTTGAAGGAAGGCGAACCGGCGATTCTGGCTGGGCTGCTGGAGAAGGACGAGTTATTGAGCAACACGGGAACGCCCGGGCTGGCGGAGATTCCGATTTTGAAGTACCTGTTCGGCACGCAGTCGAAGGAGATCAAGCAGGACGAGATCGTGTTTGTTTTGATTCCGCATATCGTGCGGGAGTCGGTGCTGACACGGTTGAATACGCGCGCGATCGACACGGGCACGGGCAGCTCGGTGGAGCTGCGGCGCGACGCGAACCCGCGCGCGGATGCGGACGCCTACATTGAGCCGGAACCGAAGCACCCTGTCTCGACGACGACGGCGGCGAATGCGGCCTCGACGATGGTGCAGGAGTTGAAGCAGCAGGCGACGCGGCCGTCGGGACCACCCGAAACGGGCACGGTCACGACAGCGGCGCCTACAGTGCCGATTAGCCCGCCTGCCGGGCCGCCGATCGGCCTGAGCCTGACGCCGGCCGGCTCGACCCAAGCTGTGGGCTCGACGTTTCAGGTGGCGGTGATGCTGGAGAATGGGCGCGATGTGTATGCGGTGCCGCTCCAAGTGCAGTTCGACCCGAAGGTGCTGGACCTGGTGAACGTGGACGCGGGCGAGTTCCTGGGCAAGGACGGGCAGGCGGTGGCGATCGTGCACCGCGACGAGGGTAACGGGCTGGTGACGATCTCGACCTCGCGGCCGCCGGGTGCCGGTGGTGTGACCGGGCAGGGAAGCGTGTGCACCCTGACGTTCAAGGCGAAGACGGCAGGAAATTCAACGCTGGCGCTCACCCGGGTGGCCGCGAAGAACAGCGCGCAGGCGAACCTGCCGGTGTTTGGCTCACAGACTGCGGTGCATGTGCAGTGAGAGCGATGGAGACGGAGCGGCTTTCCGGCCAGGCTGGACTCACCCTGGTGGAACTGATCATCACGATCGCCATTGTGGCGATGCTGGCGGGGGCGGCGATCCCGGTGGCGCGGTTTCAAGTCAAGCGGGAGAAAGAACGGCTGCTGCGCCGGGAGCTTTGGGAGTTGCGCGACGCGATCGACCGGTATAAGGATGCTGCCGACAAGGGAGCGTTCCAGATCAAGGCCGACAGCATGGGCTACCCGCCGGACCTGGACACGCTGGTGAAGGGCGTCGATATACAGGACAAGAAGGTGAAATTTTTGCGCAAGATTCCGACGGACCCGATGACCGACTCGACTGATTGGGGTTTGCGGTCGAACCAGGACGACGCGGACGCGGACAGCTGGAGCGGCCAGAACGTCTTCGATGTGCACAGCAAAAGCACGGGCACGGCGTTGGACGGAACGAAGTACGCGACATGGTGAGAGAGTCTCCAATCCGGGCCGGGCGGCGAGGCGAGCGGGGGTTTACGCTGCTGGAGTTGATGATTGTGATGATCATCATCGGCATCCTAGCGGCTGTGGCGGTGCCGGCGTATCTGCAATCGGTGACGAAGGCGAAGGAGGCGGTGCTGCGGGAGGACCTGCATGCGATGCGGCAGGCGATTGATTCCTACACGGTGGACAAGCAAAAGGCCCCGCAGGCGCTGACCGACCTGGTTGAATCGGGCTACCTGAAGGCGATGCCGAAGGACCCGATGACCAACCGGACGGACACATGGGTGCCGGTGCAGGAGGACATCCTGTCCAGCCTGGATCAGACGCAGTCGGGGATCGATGATGTGCACAGCGGCGCGCAGGCGGCGTCCACGGATGGGACGCTTTACTCGACCTGGTAGCGCGTTGGCTGGCAACCGGTGACAAAAAGGCGCATACTACGTCCAAACGAGTATCGAGCTGCGTCCGTGCGTCCGTAGACTGGAAGCGGCTTCTGGAGACCTTTCCATGCGATCCCTTGCAACGTGCGGTCTGACGGCATTTTTGGCAGCGGCTTTTCCGATGGTGACGGCGGCGGGCTTAGCTCAGACGACTCCCGGTACATCGCAAACGACGCCTTCTTCGCCGCAGACGACAGCGCCCACGGTGCCGCAGACGACGCCTTCGTCCAGTCCGCAGACCCCATCGACGACTCAGCCCTCTCCTTCGGCCCCAGCGCAGAAGGGACCGGAAGGGCAGCAGCCCACGAGTGTGCCGCAGCCTCCGACGCCGCCGACAGAGGAAGAGATGAAGGCGGCGCGGGACGCCGCGAGCAAAAAGACGGATTCCCTTCCGTCGCCGGGTGAGGCACTCGACCCGCACATCAAGGCGGGCAGCGAGGACGATGTGAACGCTGTGGGGACGCGAAACATCGGCGGCCGCGGAATGGGCAACTGGTTCTCGACCGATTGGGAGATACGGAACGGCAAGTCGTACTCGATGGAGATCGAGAAGTCGGCGCACCTGGTGACCGATCCCGTCATTGTGGAGTACAT
>CAXTWP010000027.1:11822-17099 GCA_964247945.1 uncultured Acidobacteriaceae bacterium
AAGGTGAGCGATTCGGACGAGATTAATGCGATGGCGCTGCCGGGCGGCGGCTTCTACGTCAACTCAGGACTGATTCTGGCGGCGGACGAAGAGGCGGAGCTTGCTGGCGTGATGGCGCATGAGACGGCGCACGTGTGCGCGCACCACGCCGCGCGCGAGATGACGCGGATGGCTTATGCGCAGATCGGCTCCGTGCCGCTGATTATCTTCACGCAAGGCTCGTGGACGGGATACGGGATCTACGAGGCTACGCAGTTGGCGGTGCCGCTGACCTTCCTGCAGTTCTCGCGCAACTTCGAGGCCGAGGCCGACTTCCTGGGCCTTCAGTACATGTACAAGGCGGGCTACGACCCTCAGGCGTTTATCCAGTTCTTTGAGAAGATCGACGCGCTTGAAAAGCACAAGCCGGGAACGCTCTCGAAGGTGTTTGCGGATCATCCCCAGACGCCGGATCGGATCAACCGTTCCGAGGACGAGATCGCGACGATTATGCCGGCTCGCGCCGATTACATGGTGACGACGTCGGAGTTCGACGATGTGAAGGCGCGGCTCGCGAGAATCGAGAACAAGCGCAAGCTCAACGACGGCAAAGGCGGTAATAAGCCGACGCTGCGCCGGGTTGGGAGCAACGATCCGAACTCGACAACTCCGAGCAGCACCGACGACCGGCCAACGCTAGGGCGGCGAAACTGAGCGGAATCGCTTGGGATACAAAGGCTGCCTGAGGGATCAGGCAGCCTTTGTATCTCAATTCAGTCCAATGGTTACCGCGGGTCGATTTTGGACGAGCATTACAGTCTCCCGGTAATTTCATCTCAAAGTCTCTACTGAAAGCAACAGCGGCAATCTCTTTACGAGATTTGGCGGTAGAGCGCGTATGGTAGGTGGCGGAGGAACTCAGTAATGCAAAAGGTCGCCACCGTTCTCTTTAGGTCTGTACTTTCAGTCGGCATGGTCGTAGCTCTTCTACCTGGTGCTTTCGCCTCGACACTCTCCGCCTCGGCAACCTACACTGATATCCAGGTCTCCCCGGGTGTTTACAATTACAACCTGACGCTGACGAATACCGGCAGCACCACGATCGGCGAGTTCTGGTTCGCCTGGGTGCCCGGCGCGGGCTTCCTTTCGGCCACCCCCAGCAGCATCGGCTCACCGAGCGGCTGGGGTTCCACGGTCACCAACAGCGGCGCCGCGATCCAATGGATCGATAGCAGTACGCTCCTTGCAGCTGGGCAGAGTTTGTCCGGCTTCAGCTTCGACAGCACAGAAACCCCGGCGCAGTTGCTTGCAGACTATGCCGGGACTGGCACGGGAGCAGGCGATCCGGTCACCACATCCTATGTCTACATGGTGACGAAAGTTGGGAGCGATCCGGGAGACAAGATCGTGGCGACTCCCGCCGCGGTTACCCCAGAGCCCGGCACGCTGCTGCTGACGATCACGGGATTTGGTGTCGCAATCGGGTCATTGCGCCGACGTTTCGGCCGCGTCGGCTAAGTCAGGCAAGCGCCAGGATCAAGGCTCCAAGCGCGATGAGACCACCGCCCGCGGCTTTTGCGGGCGTAAGCCTCTCTCCGAGAAAGAGGGCCGCGAAGACAATGACCAGGACAACGCTGAGCTTATCCACCGGGGCGACCGAGGAGGCGGAGCCTAGCTGAAGTGCGCGGAAGTAGCAGAGCCATGACAGGCCGGTCGCCACGCCGGAGAGGACGAGAAAGAGCCAGCTGCGGCGGCCGATGAGGCCCAGTTCACCATGCTTGCCGAGGCCAATAGCGATAGCCCAGGTAAAGACCAGGATGACAGTAGTGCGAATGGCCGTGGCTAGGTTGGAGTCAACGCCTGCAATCCCAACCTTCGCCAGGAGGGCAGTTGCGGCGGCGAACCCGGCAGAGAGCAGCGCCCAGAAGACCCATCCCGACGTGCTGACGCTCAGAGCGCGGCCTTTTCCAGGTCGACCGTTTGCCATTCACCGCGTTCGATGCCGACGCGAATCTGGGCTGAGGTGCGACCGAGCTTCGTCTGCTGGTAGGCGTAGACGCCCTCGCGCATACAGGTGGAGCAGGCCGCGCCGTGGGTACCTTCGAAGCAGCTATGCAGGCTATTGTGGGCCATCTCACGATCGCAGCGGCAGTAGCAGGGCTGCTGGTGCAGAACGCCGGGGATCTTCGCCGCCATCTTATAGGCGGTGACTTGATAGGGGTGAGAGAAGTAGGGCCCGGAGAGCTGCGCGCCGCTGAGCACGGGAGGCAGGGGCCGAGTAGCAGCTGTAGCGTTATAAGCGGGCACATCGTCCGCCGGGTTTGACCACTGGGCCGAAGCCACCAGCGTGGCCACTCCAAGCGCGAGACATCCCATCCATCGCTTCATGATCTCAACTATATCGTTAAAAAAAGGACGGCATGAACGATCGTTTGTCCATGCCGGGAGGCCAGTGACGCAACTTGTGTCGGCTCGCTCAGTCCCGCCGAGAGAACTAGCGTACCGGAAATGGTCGACCGCGATCTCTTGCGATCTATGAAGGATCATAGCATGGAAATTTGAAAGTTCATAATTTCATACATCATGCTGAGGATGGCGGTTTCTATTTGAAATTGCGTAGGGGTCTAGGCTTCAATGCCGAGAAGGGGAAGCATGGCGGCGTCGCGGTCGGTAATGCCGCCATCATCATGGGATATGAGGGCGAGGCGCACGCCGTTGTAGCGGATGGCGATGTCGGGATGGTGGCCTTGCTGCTCGGCGATACCCGCGACGCGGTTGACGAAGGCCATGGCCTGAACGAAGTCCTTGAAGACAAGATCGCGGACGAGGGTGTCGCCTTCGAGCCGCCACTCCGGGTTTGCGGCGAGGACGGCAGCAAGTTCGGGTCCGGTGAGCCTGGGCATGGTTATCCCTTCTGTTTCTTTACGGCGGGCACCCGGCGGGCGGCGGCCCAGCCTTCTTTGACGACCTGGCGGCTGCGGCCAAGGGCAAGGGCGCCGTCGGGGACTTCTTTGGTGATGCAGCTGCCGGCGGCGACGTAGGCTCCGGCGCCGACGGTGACCGGGGCGACCAAAGTGGAGTCGGAGCCGATGAATGCGCCGTCGCCGACAGTGGTGAGGTGTTTTGCGACGCCGTCGTAGTTGCAGGTGATGACGCCCGCGCCGACGTTGACGTTGTCGCCGATGACGGCGTCGCCGAGGTAGGTAAGGTGGTTGGCCTTCGAGCCATTGCCGAGGGTGATCTTCTTGGTCTCGCAAAAGTTGCCGACGTGCGCGTCTTCGCCGATGCGGCTCTCTGGGCGGAGGTGGGCGTAGGGACCGAGGATTGCTCCGTCGGCGACTTCGGCGCGGTCGAGGATGCAGCCGTTGCGGACGAGGACGCGGTCGCCGAGGGCGGAGTCCTGGATGACGGAGAAGGAGCGGATGCGGCATTCGGTGCCGATGCGGGTCCGGCCGAGGAGCTGGACGAAGGGCTCGATGACGGTGTCGGGCCCGACTTCCACCGAGGCGTCGATGACGCAGGTGTCGGGGCGGAAGATGGTGACGCCCCCAGCCATAAGGCGTTTGGCGGTGGCGAGGCGCATGGCGGCGTCGAGGTGCATCATCTCGGCGATGGTGTTTGCGCCGAGGACCTCGTCGACGCTCCCGGCCTGGACGGCGATGACGCGCTCGCCGTCGGCGACGAGCATGGCGGCGATGTCGGTCAGGTAGAACTCGCCGTGGGCGTTGTCGGTCGAGAGGAGGCCGAGCTTGGGGAAGAGCTTGGCGGTTTCGAAGCAGTAAATGCCGGAGTTGATCTCGGGTGCGGCGAGCTGGTCGGGGCGGAGGGATTTCTGCTCGACGATGGCGGATACTTCCGGGCCGCTACCGGTGCGAATGACGCGGCCGTAGCCGGTGGGGTCGGCGGGGACGGCGGTGAGGATGGTCATGGCGGCGCGCCCGGCGAGGTGTGTGGCGCGGACGGCTTCGATGGTGTCTGGGCGGATGAGGGGGACGTCGCCCGAGAGGACGAGCAGGTGGAACGGGGGTGTTTGGCCGGTGGCGGCGAAGTGGGCTTTGACCTGTTGGAGGGCGTGGCCGGTGCCGCGCTGCTCGGCCTGGAGGACGAACTGGACGCCGGTGTGCTCGACGGCGGCCTGGACGCGGGCGGCTTCGTGGCCGACGATGCAGTAGATGTGCTCCGCCGGGACGACCTGCCGGGCGGCGGCGATGACGTGGAGGAGCAGGGCCTGGCCGCCGATCTCGTGGAGGACCTTGGGGCGCTTGCTCTTGAGGCGGGTGCCTTTGCCGGCGGCCATGATGGCGATGGCGAAAGTGCTGGTTTCGGAGAGGGCCATAAGTGTCGATTTTCTCACGCTGCATAATGTAAGGGAGAGGCATCTATGGCGACCGGCACCGTCGTTCCCGTTGGCGAATATCTCCATACGTCGTACCGTCCGGATTGCGATTATGTTAACGGGGAGTTGCAGGAACGGCTGTATGGCTTATGGGACCATAGTGCTGTTCGGGGAGAAGTGCTTCATCTGCTGATGAAGGATGAGCGCCATTGCCTGGCGTTGCTGTCGCTTCGGGTGAAGATCAGCGAGACGCGCTATCGGGTGGCGGATGTCTGTGTGCTGTCGAAGACGGCTCCGCGCGAACAGATTATTGTGACGCCGCCGCTTCTGTGCATGGAGATTCTGGAGCCGATGGATATTATGTCGCGGATCGAAGAGAAGGTGCGGGATTTTCTTGGGATGGGCGTGCCGGAGGTTTGGTTATTGATCCTGCTACGCGGGCGGTGAAGGTGTGTACGGCGGCGGGTGTCGTGTCGCATAACTCGGGTAAATTGGTGGTTTCGGGGACGCCGATTGTCATCGATGTTCACGGCGTATTTTCACGCCTCGAACCTTCTGCGCTCGGTTAGACGGACCAGTATCAACTCATGTTGGGCGTCTACCTCGCCATCTTCTCGCTGTTTGGCATTCAACAAGGTCCGCCATGATCTCGACGGCTTTCTCTTGTGTTTTTCTGCATTTCTAACGCTTGTTTGTATACCATCAATTATCTCAAGCGAAGATGAGCCGTGTTCGATAAGTGTTCGAATCAGATCGCATGTTGCGCCAGTCGTCGCGATATTGCTTGAGAGGACATCCTGTATGCCACTTATCGTTTTGTCGATACGATCAGTGCTCAATTGAAGCAATATTACCGCTAACTGAAAAGCGGTGAGACCAACTGTAATAGTAATCTAATGATAAAATTACCGTTACGTCATTTTGTCCTCGAACAAGGCTAACTGCGTGCCACAGGTTGTAAA
>CAXTWP010000028.1:0-16692 GCA_964247945.1 uncultured Acidobacteriaceae bacterium
ATAGTGGAAGATGCCGACTACGGTCGGGTTTCGCCGGGTCAGCACACGGGCGATGCGACCGGAGCGACGACCATCTCGCGCCGGAGGCGCTTCGTCGACCAGCACCTCATCACCCTGCATTGCCCCGTTCAGTTCATTCGGTGGGATAAACAGGTCGTCGTCGCGGTTGGTGCTGCCGCTGGGACGGACGAATCCGTAGCCGTCGCGATGCAGATCCAGCTTGCCCGCCAGCAGCTTATCCCGCGTAGACCGAAGTTCCTGCCCCCCGGGAGCATCCTTACGAACCCTCGCCGTCTTTGCCGGCTCAGCGTGCGGGAGCGCCCATTGCTCGAATTCGGTCTTGACCAGTTCTCCGCGCGCGGTGATCCGGGCAAGTTGTTCCAGAAGCAGACGCCGTTCCCGGCCGCCGCCCAGTCCCAGTTCGCGGATGAGTTGCTTGTACCCGGCGCGATGGCCCGCGGAACGGTCGATCAGGCGCAACAGCTCACGGTCCGTCTGAGGGTAGGGTGTGCGCGCCATCTCTATGAGAATACCGCCTGTGTTATCGCGGAGGACAGGCCACTCATCGGCCTCGCCCGGGGGAGCGTGCTATCTGGGCGGTCGCCGGAGACGGGAACGGGGGCGCGTCGAGTAAGGACAAGGCTTGTTCCAGCGTCGTTCCTTCCGGAACGCGGCTGAAACGGCTGTTAATCTCGTCCTCCTGTTCGCCGATGGTCTTGAACAGCAGCGCCTTCCCATCGATGTGAACGTGCGTTTCGGTAATCTGCCACAAACCCGGCGCAACTTCTCTTCGCTCGACATCGAACGTACCGCCTTGCCGCATCTTGCCCAACAAGCCGAAGCCTATGTCTACTTCGCGCAGCAGGGTTCCACGCATGGTGCGGATGCGGTGCTGCTTACGATCGACGACCAACTCACCCGCCATGGCCGACATGACCCGGCTTTCCATGTCCGGCGGCTGAAAAGCCGGGTCTGGCGCAAACGCCAGTGTTACCCACCCCGGGGTACCGCTCATAAGACGCCAGGTAAACGCGCGGGGGAGCATTTCCAGCAGCCTGGTCGCACTCTGGTCGTCATGCTCGCCGTTCTTGCGCTGTCTCTGCTGCTGGTTGGAATCGTGGACAAAAGCGTGGACGCGCTTCTGCTCGGCCGCCGCCGCCTCCGGCGAGAGGGGCTTGCCGTTCTCCTCAATCTTCTGCTTCAAGGAACCGTTATCTGTTTCGACGACAACCGAAAGGGTCTCTGCAGGCAGCTTCTCCTCTTGCAGGTAGCGCCAGCGGGAGTGGTCGTCTTTGTTCGCCGCGAGCTCTGCCTTGACGGCCTGTTCGACGAGTTCCCTGGGTGTTTGCGAATAAAGCTGGATCGTAAGCAAAAGGGCGGCCGCGGCGATCCCGAAACAAAGTCCAGCCTTCATGCTCCCTTAGACGTACAAACAGGCTGCGGGATGCTCCAGCCTGAACCCGCTCAAGAGATCGTCACCTGCTTCGCCTTCTTACCTAGCCGTACCGTCATCTTCAACGGCAATTCAGCGACCGTCAGCGCCGCCTCCTTGTGCACCACGTTGTCAAACCGCACCGCGCCTTCCGTCAGCTTCCGCGTAGCCTCTGCCCCCGAGGCCGCGAGTCCGGCGTGCACCAGCATCTTGGCGATCCGGATGGAGGCGGCACCTCCCTCGACCGTGCCCGCAACGGCCTCATACGCGAGGGAAACCTGCTCCAGGTCCGCCGCGGTCTCTCCCTTCTGAAATTGCCTTGCCCAGTTCTCCGCCGCTGCGTCCGCCTCTTGCGTCGAGTGGAAGTCGGCCGTGATCGTCCGCGCCAGGTTCTTTTTAGCTTGCATCGGATGAAGCGAGCCGTCCTGGACCGCGGTGCGCATCGCCTCCATCTCCGATCCGCGCAGGTCGGTAAGCAGCGTCCAATACCGCCACATCAGATCGTCCGAAATCGACATCAGCTTGCCGTACATCTCCGGCGGAGCCTCGTGGATGCCGATCGCGTTGCCGAGCGACTTCGACATCTTCTGCACGCCGTCGAGGCCCTCAATGATGGGCATCATCAGAACACTCTGCTGGGGCTGGCCGAAGTGCTTCTGGAGGTCGCGGCCGCGCATCAGGTTGAACTTTTGGTCGGTGCCGCCGAGTTCGACATCGCATTTGAGCGCGACCGAGTCGTAGCCCTGCATCATGGGATAGAGCAGCTCGTGGCAGGAGATGGGCTGCTCGGCTTTAAAGCGTTTGTGGAAGTCCTCACGCTCCAGCATCTGCGAGACGGTGAACTGCGCGGTGAGCTTGACGATGTCGTAGTAGCCGAGCTTGTCGAGCCACTCGGAGTTGTAGCGTACCTCGGTCAGCGCGGGGTGGAGGATCTTGAAGACCTGCTCCTTGTAGGTCTCGGCGTTGGCGGCGATCTCGACCGGTGTCAGCGGCTTGCGGGTGACGTTGCGACCGGTGGGGTCGCCGATCAGCGCGGTCGAGTCGCCGATGAGGAAGATGACGGTGTGGCCGAGCTGCTGGAAGTGGCGCAGCTTGCGGATCAGCACCGTGTGGCCGAGGTGAAGGTCGGGCGCGGTAGGGTCAAACCCAGCCTTGATGCGCAGCGGCCGGCCGGAGGCGATGGAGGCGGCGAGCCGTTCCTTAAGGGCGTCGAGCGGAAGGATCTCGGCGGCGCCCTTGGCGATGAGATCGAGCTGGTCTTCGAGGCGTGGGAAGGAAGGCATAGAACTCAAGTATAAAGATCGAGCTCGGCTTAGAATCGAAGGGCGAGGTGCTTATGGACTGGACTGGATGCTAAGTGGTGGAGGTGGTGCCAGGCAAGGTCTCCGGCGTACCGATTCTGAAACATTCCCGCGTGCAAGCGGATACGGTGCTTGAAAGTCATGGGCTTGGCGAGTTGGTGGAGGAGATCGCCTACTCGTTTACTCTCAATCCGGAAAACATTCGCAAAGTTCTCTCGTTCGCGGCGGCTCGCCAACTTAAGCCCACTGCATGAAGGAACAATCGGACCGACACAATTGGTGGTTTGCACTATGCGTAGCTGCGTGCATCGGTGCTGCATTATTCCCGCTCACCATGTCTAGCTCTGATTTTGCGGCGCTACTCTATGTCTTCGTTACAGTCCCTTTTGTAACTTTATGTCTGCTCCATTCCGCAAAGAAGAGGAAACATAAGCAGCGTTACGCCTCATTATCGCTGTTCGTGCTATTTCTAACATTTACGGCGGTGATCTTCACTCACTTTTTGAACATGCGGGACACAGTCAGATGGGTCCTTCGCCGTGGCGAAAGCAAGCATAATGTATTATCGCAACCCACTCCAATGAATGGTCAGTTCCGACACATCGAATGGGAAGGATGGGGGTTCCCTGGAGCTGGAAATACGGTGACGTATTTAGTTTTTGATCCCTGTAATTCGCTTGTCTCAGCAGCAAAGTTGGGATCACCGGGCAAGTTTCCAGGCTTGCCTTGTGAAGTCGTACGCGTACACCGTTTGGAGAAGAGCTGGTATACGGCCTTGTTTTACACAGATACGGACTGGGAACACTGTAGCTAAATGCCTGACCGCAAGCCCAAACCCGACCGCGTCACCCCGCACAAGGACAAGCTGTGTCAGACGTGTGGGCGAGCGTTCTCGTGGCGCAAGAAGTGGGAGCGGGACTGGGACGCGATCCGGTATTGCTCCGACAGCTGCCGGGGGCACAGGCCGGGGGAGGCGGACCGGGCGCTGGAGGCGGCGATCTTCGAGCTGCTGGCGGAGCGCGGGCGGGAGAAGACCATCTGCCCGTCGGAGGCGGCGAAGCTGGTGGGCGGCAAAGACGCCCGGCGCGATTGGGAGTGGCTTATGGAGCCGGCGCGGGCGGCGGCGCGGCGGCTGGTGGCGGCGGGCGAGATCGTCATCACACAGAAGGGCCACATCGTCGATCCGTCAACTGCCAAAGGGCCGATCCGGTTGCGGCTGCGTTGACCTGCTAAAACCCGCCCAACGACGATGAGGCCGTTGGTGGGATAGGGCATTCCTATTTCGTACTATGAAAGAAGCTCTAAGCAGCGTCGGATGAGCAGTTTGCGTCTGAATGCTGCATGACGACCGCAAAGAAGTCCGCAAAGAAGACTCCGTCTAAAAAGAGTTCAGCGAAAAAGACCTCAGCGAAGACAGCCAAGAAGGGCGGCGGGGATAACTGCTGGCCAGGCTTCCAGCATACCCCGGGCACAACGCCTGGCGAGAAGGGCAGCTGCGAACCTGTGCCTGGCGAGCATAGCAAGGGCACCAAGCGCGCCACCCAGAAGGCGGCAGCCGCCTCCAAGCTCGAGAAGGCCGGCAAGCCCAACCCCAAGGCAAAAAAGTAGCACTTTCGTATACTGAGCGGCATGGATGTCGAACGCGCGCGCGCCTTCCTCCTCACCCTCCCACATGTCGTCGAGACGATGCAGTGGGGCGACAACCTCGTCTTCTGGGCCGGGGATAAAGCTCTGGGTGGCAAGATGTTTGCGCTGCTGAACCTGGACGGCAGCGGCAAGGGAGTCGTTTATTACGACGCCGGACATGAACGCTTCATCGAACTCGTCGAGATCGACGGCCTCTTTCCCGCGCCCTACTTTGCACGCATCGGCTGGGTCGCCGCGGAAGGCTGGAGTGTCTTCCGCACGAAGGAATGGGAGCATGAGCTGCGCGCCGCATACGACCTAACCTTTGCCAAGCTTCCGCCGAAGACCCGCAAACTCCTCGCCTTACCGGCAGGGGAGCAGCAACAGCTCATCGCTGCCCATAAAAACAAGCTGAAACCCGATTGCTAACCGCACGAGGTTGCACGGTCAAGCCACCTCCGATAGCGTGGAAGAGGTGCAACCCTCCTCCTCTCCCGGCGTCCCGCTCTCGCTTGAAGGCCGCGTTGCGCTGATTACCGGCGGATCGCGCGGCATCGGCGCGGCCGCTGTCCGCCTCTTTCACCAGGCAGGCGCGAGCGTCGTGTTCAGCTATCGGTCGGCCACCACTCAAGCACAAGCGATTGCCGACGAGTGCGGTGGGCCGAGTCTCTGCCGTGCGCTCCAGCAGGAGCTAGCCAGCATTGAGGATGGCCTATCCCTCGTCCGGTCCGCAGCGGAGCAGTTTGGAAGGCTGGACTGTCTGATCGTCAATCACGGCGTTTGGCCGCCGCACGACACGCCCATTGGGCTGATGACCGCAGCGCAATGGCGCGAGACCCTGAGCATCAATCTAGACAGCGTTTTTGGCCTGGTCCAGGCCGGGGTCGCGCAAATGCTGTCGCAACCCACACCCGCATCAGGACCAAAGGGGCATATCGTGCTTGTCGCCTCGACCGCCGCCCAGCGCGGCGAAGCCTTTCATGCCGACTATGCGGCCAGCAAAGGCGCGCTGATCTCTCTCACCAAGAGCCTGTCAAGCGAACTCGCCGGCCAGGGCATCCTCTGCAACTGCGTCGCGCCCGGTTGGGTGGCGACCGAGATGTCGGCCGCTGCCCTCACCCACCCGGAGACGTCCAAGAAGGTGATGGCAACCATCCCTTTAGGCCGGGTCGCGCACGTCGATGAGGTCGCCGGCCCGATCCTGTTCCTCTGCACGCCGCTTGCCGGCTTTACTTCCGGCGAGATTCTGAACGTCAACGGCGGGGCGGTGCTTGCCGGTTGATGCTGATGCTGATGAAGACACCCTCCATAAAGCGCTTTATCCTTACCGCGGCGCTGTTGCTTGCGCCCGCTGCAGCGCGCGCGCAGGCGAGTGACATTCCCAGCGCAGCGCCCGCTCAGGCCGCCGGAAAGACACCCGAGGAGCGCGGCCGGATTTTGCTCGACGAGATGGTCGCCGCGCTCGGCGGCCCGCTCTGGCTCAATCGCACCACAATGTATCAGGAAGGCCACACCGCCGCTTTCTTTCGCGGCGCGCCGACGGGCAGCGTGGTCGATTTCTGGGAGTTCCGGCAGTTCCCGGTGAACGGTCATCCGGATGTCGAGCGCTTGGAATACACCAAAAAGCGGGATGTGATCCACATCTGGACTACGCAGACCGGCTACGAGGTTACGTACAAGGGCAAGACCACTCTTCCCAATCTGCAGGTGGACGATACTCTCCGCCGCAATGCTCACTCCATCGAGGAGGTGATCCGCACCTGGCTCAAGCAACCCGGCGTCATCGTTCTGGCCGAAGGGACGACCATGGTAGAGCGGCGCATGGCCGATAAGGTGACCGTGCTCAGCGCCAACAACGATGCCGTTACCCTTGAACTGGACACCACCACGCACCTGCCGCTCCGCCGCACCTTTGAGTGGCGCAATGAGACCTTCAAGGACCACGACGAGGACGCCGAGGAGTACGAGGACTACCATACCTACCAAGGCATCCCGACGGCCGTTACCATTACGCGCTACCGCAATGGGGATATGGCCTCGCAGCTCTTCCTTAAGAAGGTAGAGTACGGCAAGCCGCTTGACCCGCAGCTCTTCAACCCCGATCTGCCCGTCAAAAAGGCGCATTGACGGATCGGCTGCGTGCGCCGCATTTATACTCGTGTCTGCTATGAGTGACACCCTTATTGAGGCACAGAACGCTGCGCCCGCCGCCACGATCCAGACGATGGACATCAACGAGATTATGGCGATTCTGCCCCATCGCTATCCCTTTCTCCTGATCGATCGCGTCCTTGAGGTGGAGCGCAAGCGGCGCATCGTCGCTCTCAAGAACGTCAGCATCAACGAACCGCACTTCCAAGGCCACTTCCCCGGCTATCCCATCATGCCTGGCGTACTGATGGTGGAGGCGATCGCGCAGGCAGGCGGCGCGCTGTTGCTGACCGAGTACGAAGATCGTGAAGATCGCCTCATGGTCTTCACCAACATCGAAAACGCCAAGTTCCGCCGGCCCGTGGTCCCGGGCGATCAGCTGCGCATTGAGGTTACGGTTCTCAACTGGCGCACCTCCGCGGTCAAGATGCGCGGTGTCGCTACCGTGGACGGTAAGATCGCCTGCGAGGCAACCGTGATGTGCGCTCTCACCAGCCGTAGGCCAAAGCAGACTGTACGGGCCGCTGAATAGACCGTGGCCATCCATCCCTCCGCGATCGTCTCCCCGGGCGCAATGATCCCCGAAAGCTGCACTGTCGGACCGTATTGCACCGTGGGTCCGCACGTCATTCTTGGTGAGGACTGTGAGCTGATCTCGCACGTTGTACTGGATGGCCATACGACGTTCGGCAACGGCAACCGGATTTTCTCCTTCGCCTGCGTCGGCATCGCGCCGCAAGACCTGAAGTATGCCGGTGAGCCGACCCGCGTGACGCTCGGCGACGGAAACACCATCCGCGAGTACGTCACCATCTCGCGCGGTACAACAGGCGGGGGAGGCACAACAACGGTGGGCGACGGTTGCCTCATCATGGCCTATACCCATATCGGTCACGATTCGCACATCGGCAACGGCTGCATCCTCGCCAACTCCGCCACCCTGGCGGGTCACGTGACCGTCGAGGACTACGCCGTGGTCGGCGCGCTCTGTCCCGTGCACCAGTTCTGCCGCATCGGACGGTACGCTTACATTGGCGGCGGTACCACCATCACGCAGGATGTGCTTCCCTACTCGCTTACCTGCATCGAGCGCAACAATCACGCCTACGGCCTCAACAAGATCGGCCTAGAACGCCGCGGATTCACCCCCGATGAGATCAGACAACTTCGCCAGGCCTACCGCCTGCTGCTCGCGTCAAAGCTCAACACCACACAGGCGTTAGAGGCCATACGCGCGATGCTCAGCAGCGAAGAAGGTAGCGGGCACGTAGCGTATCTCGCCGACTTCATCGCCAACAGCCGGCGCGGGGTGATCAAGTAATCTGCATGATTGTTGATAGCAAGCTCGGTCTCATCGCCGGCAACGGACGCTTTCCCTTCTTGCTGCTCGATGCGGCGCGCGCGCACGGTCTCACCGTCGTCGTCGCTGCCATCAAGGAAGAAACCGATCCCGAGATGGACATGCGCGCCGCTGCCGATGAAAACATCCGTGTCCACTGGCTCTCGCTCGGCGAACTCTCAAAGCTGATCGAGACCTTTCACGCCGAGGGCGTTGTCCGCGCTGTCATGGCTGGCCAGGTCCGGCATAAGCAAATCTTTTCGAGCATTCGCCCCGACTGGCGGCTTGCCAAGCTGCTGCTCAACCTCCGGACGCGCTCGACCGATATGCTGCTCGGAGCGGTGGCCAAGGTGCTCAGCGACGAAGGAATCGAATTGATCTCGTCGACCGCCTATTTGGAACCGCTGCTGGCGCAACCAGGCCTGCTTACCCGACGCGCCCCCACCGGCGAAGAGGCGAAGGACATCGCTTATGGCCGCACTGTGGCGCTCGCCCTCGCCGCCTACGACCTCGGCCAGAGTGTCGTCATCGCCGCGCAGGCCTGCGTCGCGGTTGAAGCGATGGAGGGCACTGACGCCACCATCGCCCGGGCGGGAGCGCTGATGCAGACGATGCGCGCGCCTGGCGGCAGCTTGCTCTCGCAAGCGCTGACGGTGGTCAAGGTTGCCAAGCCCAATCAGGACATGCGCTTCGACGTGCCCGTTATCGGTGTGCCCACGATTACGGCCATGCGGCGCGCCGGTGCTACCTGCCTCTGTGTCGAGGCGGGACGCACGCTGCTCTTCGACCGAGCAGCCATGGTGGCCGCAGCCGATGCGGCGGACCTTGCGATCAGCGCCGAGCCGAGGCAGTCATTATCATCCGCTCAACAACCGCCAGCGTAGTATTACCGAGAGAGCTGCTCGCCGTGCTCCGGTATCGCCGCAGTCTCGATGGACTTCCAAGAAGAATCAGGAGAAACCAGATGCATAAGAGACTTATCGCCATGATCGCCGGCGTCGCCGCAGCCTCCACCACGTGCGTTGCCGCCCCCGCAGCGGATGTGATCCAGCCGGGAAGCCCCGCGCCGGCCTTCACCCTTCCCTCGCAGGACAACACGCCCGTCTCGCTGACCGACTACAAGGGCAAGTTTGTCGTCCTCTACTTCTACCCCAAGGACAAGACCTCCGGCTGCACGATCGAAGCGCATAACTTTCAGCGCGATCTTGAAAAATACAAGGCTCTTAACGCGGTGGTACTGGGCGTCTCGCTCGACACCGCTGACAGCCACAAGAGCTTCTGCACGCAGGAGAGCCTGACCTTCAAGCTGCTCGCTGACCCGGAGCATAAAGTCGTCGATGCCTATGGCGTTCATATTATGGGCATGGGGCCAGTTAAGTTCGCCGAGCGCGATACGTTCCTGATCGATCCTTCCGGCAAGGTCGTCAAGTCCTGGACCAAGGTCGATCCCAATACCCACAGCGAGATCGTACTCGCCACCATCGCCGCCGAGAAGAAATAACCAATCCAACCGCAAAGAGCCCGAAACATCCCAAAGGGAGTTCGGGCTCCTTTTGCCTGCCTTATCGTTGCTACTTCTTGACGGCCTTCTTTGCCACTGCTTTCTTGGCAGTGCTCTTGGTTGCGGTTGTCTTCTTGGCCGTAGTCTTAGGAGCGGCTGCCTTTGGCGCTGTCGTCTTCTTGGACGCCGCCCTCGTCCCGGCCTTTACCGGAGCGACCTTCGTGGTGGTCTTCTTTGCTACAGGCTTGATTGCGGTCTTCTTTGCCGCTGTTTTTTTGGCGGCAGCTTTCACAGCTATCGCCTTCTTGGGAGCCTCTTTCTTTGCCGCTGCTTTCTTTGTTGCCAAGGAAGTACCTCTCGTTGTTGAATTTTTGCTGCTTTCATTAATCTTTGTAGCGCCGGCCTTCTTTACAGGAACACCTCTACCGCCGCGTTTTGCATTCGACTTCTTCGCGGCAGATGCTTGCAGAAACTTCGTTGCACCCTTCTTGGCGGGTGCGACCTTCTTGGCGGGTGCCTTCGCAGCCGCCTTTACGGTGACCGTTTTCTTGGCCGAGATCTTCTTGGCTGGGGTTTCCTTGACCGGTACATTCTTTGCTGGCGACTTTTTAGCCGGAGTTTTCTTCGATGCTGTGCGTGTCGGTACCGGGACTTCCACCTCTGCCAGGAACCGATCAATTTGCTCTCCCCCGGCAGCTTCCGGATCGGTCTCGCTTAAGATCATGCCGCTCTCAAGCGAACTTTCCTCGGGCAACTCCGACAGCTTGGTCGCGGGGGTGTACGCCTGTCCAGGCGCGGGAGGTGCGGTGTGGAGCGTAGCCTGATCGGCATGGGGATGGAGCACATCCTCCAAGTCCTCGTCCTCGTTGAGGTCGCCTTCAAGCTCGTCCTCATCGTCCTCATCGCTCAAGCTGTCGTCCTCATCGCCCGAGCCGGCGTCCTCGTCGTCATCGTCGTCCGATATCAACGTTACCTCTTCTTCATCGTCTTCTGGTGGCTTCTCGTCTTCCGCATCGTGCCCCGCAAATGCGCTGAGCGCCTTCCCATCCCCAAATCCGTCCAGCTTGATCGACTCTGACATTAACCTCTCCCGGCCTTGTTTATCTACGTATGATCTCTGATGCTTCGCAGCTGCTTGCGCATGGAGCAAGCGACAGGAACGGATCGCACTCGCGCGGATTGTAGCAATAGAGTGGCATTGCACGCTATCGATAGCAAGCACTGATTTTCGCGTGGAAGCTTACAGTGCAGCCTTGCGTTTCGTTTTTGATCCGTGCGCTGAAGGGGTGGCCTTCGTGACATGTGATCCGGTTGCATGAGACTTCGTCGCGCCCTTCATCGAACTCGTGGCTGAACCCTTGGTTCTTCTTATAGTAGAGCCGCGCGTGGATGCTTTCGATACACGCAAAGCCGCGCGGCGGCTGCGTATGGAAGGCCCAAGCGCCACCGGTTCCGCAACGTTTAACGCTTGTCCGGCGCGCAGCGTGTTTGCGGAAAGATGGTTCCATCGCTGCAGATCCTCCACCGAGATATTGAACCGATCGGCCACCATGACCGCGGTATCGCCGCGGTGCGCCACATAGCGTTGAGGATGTTTGACCGCGGCGGTGACCGTCAGAGGAACGATCAGTTCATCGCCTTGCTGGATCGCCTCGTTCGCCTTCAACCCATTTGCCTCCGCGATGTCGCCGGCGTGCGCATGCAACTGTGTCGCAATCGTGTCGAGCGACTCTCCCGCGCGCACCGCGTGGAAGCGCCAGCTCGCGCGCTTTTCCGTGGGGATGGCTTTCAGCCGCTGCGCAAACAACTCTTTGGCACCAACCGGAATATGGAGATCGAACGATTGGTCGGCCGGCGTCTGCAAGCGAAGCAGGCTTGGATTCAGCGCCACAATCTCAGGTAACGACGCGTCCGTCACATCCGCCGCCAGGCGGAGGTCGATCGCGTAATCGACCGTCACCGTGTCCCACACCATGGGCGCATCAGGCACTACCTTGTCCAAACCATAGCGTACTGGGTTTTTGGCCATGATGATCGCGGCGAGGATCTTCGGCACATAATCTTTCGTCTCCTTCGGCAACACATTGCGCCGGTAGAGCTCCCAAAAGTCTGCATAGCCGGTTCGCATCACGGCGCGCTGCACATAGCCCGGACCCCAATCATATCCAGCCATCGCCAGATACCAGTCGCCAAGCTGGCGGTAAAGCTCTTTCATGTACTTTGCGTACGCGATGGACGATTTCAGGGGGTCGAAACGCTCATCCACATAGCCGTTGCGCGCCAGACCGTAAGCGCCGGTCGGCATAAACTGCCACATGCCGCCCGCGCCGGACCTTGCGTTGAGAGCTTGCGGCTGAAAGCCCGATTCCGCCACCGCAAGATAAAACAAGTCCTGCGGCAGTCCTTGGTCCGCCAACGCTTTTTGGATGATGGCCTTGTACTTCCCAGACCGTTCCAAGCTATGCACCATGTGAGCCCGGAAGGCGCTCGAATTAGCAAACGCTCCGATATATCCCGCCACCTGATCGTTGATGATCAGGGGCAAATCCGATTGGATCTGCAGCTCCGATTTCAGCTTCGCCGTCAACTCCGGGTTCGGCGGAAACGTCAAGTCGCCTACGGTATCAAGCGGAGCCTCTTCAATCTTCGGTGAAAACCCATTGCCCTGCTTCAGCGCGGCCATTTCGAGTGAGTTCACCGCATTCACCAGTTGCTCGAACTCATCGCCCAGCAGCGGATCGCTTTTCAGGTCCATGCCGCTCGTCATCATCAGATCCACAGCCGCATCGAAGTCCGCGCGCGCCGCGTCCAGGTGATTGGCCTGGTAGTTATTGACGCCGCTTTGATAACTTGCTTTTGCTTTCGCAATCAGCGCCAGCGCCTTGGCCGTGTCGGCGGAGTTATCGGCTGCCTGAACGAATGCCTGAACACCGGTTGCGGCAGCCATGGACGAGAATGCCTGAGGGAGCGGCTGAACCGCGGGAGCCGTCGCCTGAGCCGGCGTTCTTCCAGGGGAGGCGGTCTGATCGCCCGGACAACCCGCCAACAACAGCAGAAGTACACAGAACGACGTCCAGGCGCAGCACCGTGCCCACATTTTTCGAGTCATCCGCGTCCTTCGTCCATTCTCATTGTAAAACGCATACGTGGCCCACGCGTCCCTTCGTCCATGCCCGCGCGCCTCGGGTGTTAAGATGGAGCTCTGAGGCAAGCCGCACTCTTCATGGACCCAAGCCACATCCGCACCTTTGCAATCATCGCGCATATCGATCACGGCAAGTCCACCCTGGCCGACCGGATGCTGCAGCTCACCGGGGTCGTCGACGCCCGCCAGATGCGCGCGCAGTACCTCGCCCGGATGGACATCGAGCGCGCGCGCGGCATCACGATCAAGAGCCAGGCGGTCCGCATGGCCTACAAGGCGCACGATGGTGCGACCTACCAGCTCAACCTCATCGACACTCCCGGCCATGTCGACTTCTCCTACGAGGTTTCCCGTTCTTTAGCCAGCTGCGAAGGTGCTCTTCTCGTTGTGGACGCCAGCCAGGGCGTCGAGGCCCAGACCCTCGCCAACGCGTATCTCGCCATTTCGAACGGTCTTGAAATCATCCCGATCATCAACAAGATCGACCTTCCCTCCGCGGATATCGAACGCACCAAGGAGATGATCGAGAAATCCGTCGGTCTGCCCGCTGACGGCGCCATCGCCGTCTCCGCCAAGACTGGCCTCAACGTGGCCGACATCCTTGAAGCTGTCGTCACGCTGCTGCCGCCGCCACTCGGCGATCCCGAAGCGCCCCTGCAAGCGCTCATCTTCGATAGCTGGTTCGACGCCTATCGCGGCGTCATCGTGCTGGCGCGCATCATTAACGGCCGTCTGCGCAAGGGCATGAAGATCAAGGTCATGTCGAACGGCAAGCAGTTCGACGTCGAGAGCATGGGCGTGATGACCCCCAAGCCCGTTGAACTCGCCGAGCTGTCCGCCGGTGAAGTCGGCTTCTTCGTAGCCACTATTAAGAATGTGGCCGACACCAAGGTCGGCGACACGCTCACTGAAGTCACACGACCCTGCGCCGAGGCGCTTCCAGGCTTTGAAGACATCAAGTCCATGGTCTTCGCGGGTTTGTACACGGTGGACTCGCATGAGCATGCCATGCTCCGCGACGCGCTTGAAAAGCTGCGCCTCAACGATGCCAGCTTCTCCTTCGAGCCTGAATCCTCCGTCGCCCTCGGCTTCGGCTTCCGCTGCGGCTTCCTCGGGCTGTTGCATCTCGAAATCATTCAAGAGCGTTTGGAGCGCGAGTTCTCCCTCGATCTCATCACCACCGCGCCCGGCGTCCGCTACACGATCACGCTGACCGACGGCAGTGTGCTCGAAGTCGACAATCCCTCGCGGTGGCCCGACCCTACTGAGGTCGAGTCCGTCGAAGAGCCGGTCATCATGGCGAAGATTCTCACGAATGAGGAGTACGTCGGCAACATCCTCAAGCTGGTGGAAGACAAGCGCGGCCGCCAGCAAAATATTGAGTACGTCAGCTCCACCCGCGTCATGCTCACCTACGAGTTGCCACTGAATGAGATTGTTTTAGATTTTTACGACAAGCTCAAGTCCGTCTCCCGCGGCTATGCCTCGCTCGACTACACTCTCGCCGGCACCTGGGTCTCGCCCATGGTCAAGATGGACATCCTCATCGGCGGTGATCCTGTCGACGCGCTCTCCATCATCGTCCACCGGGACTTTGCTTACGACCGCGGCAAGGCGCTTGTCTCGAAGATGCGCGAACTCATTCCGCGCCAGATGTTTGAAGTCGCCATTCAGGCCGCCATCGGCGCGAAGGTCATCGCCCGCGAAACCGTCACCGCCATCCGCAAGAACGTGATCGCAAAATGTTACGGCGGTGACATCAGCCGCAAGCGCAAACTCCTCGACAAGCAGAAGGAAGGTAAAAAGCGCATGAAGCGGATCGGCAAGGTCGACATTCCGCAGGAGGCATTCCTGGCAGTCCTCAAGGTTGGGGAGGAGTGAAGGCAGCACTCGTTATCCACGCCAGTAATCCCCTCGTAACCCTCACCTGTGGAAACTGAAGAAAAGCTGTACCGTGCCGATCGGCTGCATAGCCGGTGATTACCTTGCCTGCGAGTCTGCTAAGTCATTCAAAGGAAAACACTTTTAGGTGGTCGCGCGCTACCGCGTTGCTTAGGTGCGGCAATGGCAGAATGAGCAGCGTTTTCTCCTTTAGGAAATGCACAGATTTTTGCACAGGGCACGCCATCCTCAAGCGCGTGAAGTGGCTACAATCCGCAGCTTTGTCATGGATGTACTTTCTAAGGCGAAGTAGGCTGCTTCACATCCCATACGGTGTACCAGGCACCCGGATCGGCCTGAATCAACAGTGGGACCTTTCCACTGCCAACGGCAAGAGGGTTTGCGTTCACGCTGCGCCCGCGAGTACGGTTGACGAAGACAAAGGACACGTCGCGGAACACGGATTCACGCTCATGCGGCGAGGACAGCAGCTCTGTGCGCAGCCCATCCGGATCTTCCAGCGTCGACGAGGAGATCGTGCCGGTTGGCAAGGTCCATTGCGCTCCCAGGGGGATGTTGTTCAGGTCCAGCCAGGGCGTATTGTAAAGGACGGCATTGTTGAGACGAAAGTAGCTCGCACCCGCCCAGCCGTAGGAATTGAAAAGTGGACCGTTTTTCGAGGGTTCTACACTCCAGTCGGAGTCGATGAGCAGTCCGACCTGCCCCTTATGCGTCAGTGGCCCACGCTCGATCGCGGCAAGTTCGTTGGCCGCGGGGCGGATATAGACCTCCGCGGCTCGCAGAATGAAGACGTTCCCGGCAACCGCAAACAGCATCAGCGCCAGCCTGAGGCTCCACGCTCTTCCTCTAAAGGCACTGCCGGCAAGAAGGGCCGCGACCCACAGAAACAGGAGCATCCGGTCCGCGACGTAATGCGACGCGTTAATGTCATGCGGTACAAACGGCATAGCCAACAGAAGGGCCAGCGTCAGGAACAACCATCGCCGACCAACTGTGAACACTGGGTAGTGGCGATCGCGCTGCAGGACCGCCAGCCCAAGCGACAGCGGGAGTGTTGCAAGCAAACACAGGCGCGCCGCCAGTGCCACCCCCACCATCCCGCCGAACGGCGTGATGCCCCGGCCCTTAACGTACAAGATGAGGTTATGGCTCACTTGCCGAAGAAACGGCTCAGTCTCCGCAATCTGCTGCAAAGGATGAGCCGTCGCAAACAACCGCACATACAACAGACTCGACATTGCCAGCAGCACATATACGGCGTCCTGCTTTAGAACCACCGCTGCTTCGGTCGAGAGACTGGCTCGGCGCGCGCTCCGCAGCGTATATCCACGCGTAGCAATGTCCAGAACACAGTAGCCGATCACAGTCAGCAGAGGGACCGGATGCGCCAGCATGACCAGCCAGGCAAGCAGCACAAACAACACCTTCCTTCGCGTATCAGATCGTTCGGCAGCGCGAGCGTAGAGGCCGAGACACCACAGAGCCAGCGAGAGCGACCCGCAGAAGGTAACGCAGCCCATGCCCAGCGGCCAGTTGATCACCACGAGCGTTGCCATCAGAGCCATGCTGTCCGCGCACGGTCCGATGGTCTGCGCAAGATAGCGGAAACCGAATAGAAAAGAGACTACATAACAGCAGATGACGATTTTGTCCGCCGTCACCAGCGGCACAAAGCGTCCCAGGAAGATCAGAGCGTAGTAGTAAATCGCGTAGGGCGGAAGGATGTGCTTGATGGTGTAGAAGTGGCTGTAGATCGTCGGCTGTTTCGAAAACAGGGCCTGCATGACATGCGCGTAGTAGAGATGCACCGGTCCATCCTGCGACGGAAACAGCGGCAGCGACAGAAACCAGATCACCCATCCGGCACAAAGCACGCACATCAGAAGAAATTCGACGGATAAGCCTCTCGGCCTCTGGTTCGGGGTCAACATATCTTTCGAAGTCACACCCTCACTCTATTCGATATGAGCGCCCTGCCGCCCTCATATTAGCAATACAAGCTGTACGGGCTCGTCGGCCGGCGAGTACGTCATGTCCGATACGAATGAGGCGATCTTTTTCTCAGTCAGCCATTCTCTTCCTCACCCTAAGTTGCCGGTGTACCCTGATTCCGTGCCCAAGCCAGATGACGCCGAACTCCTCTCCATTGACGGCCACCAGGTCCGCGTCTCCAACCCCACAAAACTCTACTTCGCTCGCGATGCGCAGCTCACCAAACTCGATCTCGTCCGCTACTTCCTCGCCATAGCGCCTGGTGCGCTCGCAGGGATTACGGACCGGCCTATCGTCCTCAAG